>NZ_JAVRCL010000025.1:21663-100698 GCF_034530775.1 Nostoc sp. DedSLP04
GATACTCATTAATAAGTCTTTTAACCCCTTTAATGAGGCTTTGATACTCATTAATAAGTCTTTTAACCCCTTTAATGAGGCTTTGATACTCATTAATGAGTCTTTTAACCCCTTTAATGAGTTTTTACACTAATTTAATACAGTACTGCAAAAATCCACAACGAACCATGAAAAATATTTCTTCCCTACTTCCTTTTTCAAGTGAGAGAATCTGGATCTACGCCGAGCGATCGCAATCGTTCTGGTTTATTTCGTTAATGAATTTTGATAGCAATTTAAATGAGAGAATCTGGAGCTACGCCGAGCGATGTCTACGACGGGCAACGCCTACGCACTTTTCAATCAGTCTTTGAAAATAACAAAACGCATTGGAGATGTGCAAGGCAAAGCAAATATCCCTACTCACTTTTTCCCTCGGCTCAGGAAAAAACTGCGAGATTTACCACCCAAGATACTAGAATTTAATTACCAATTAAAACATAATGTCTCATCGCCGCCGTTTTCGTGAGATGTGGCAAACCCTAGTTAGATTCTGATTCATCTTTGAATATGGCTGTTTCCGAAAATAGAGAAGCATTTATTCCCTACACTCGCAGTGATATTATCAAACTTTGCTTACAAGACGGTCAGCTAGATAAAGCTGATGTCAAAAAATTTCAAGATTTCTGCCAAATCCTCATTGCATACTATCACTTTCGCTTCCACCAAACCTTAGAAGTTATCAAAGATAACTACGTACCTTTTAACCCTAATGCAGAGATTCAACCAATAACTCCACCAACATTCGAGCAATATGATGACATGGAGTTGAAAGTAGTTGAAGCCTTTGGGCATATTGTTGAAAGAGCTAATTATATTCTTTTGCCTGAATCGATTCTCAAACGAGCGCTGGCAACCAAATCTCTCATTGAATTGAAAACTCAAGTAAATTTTGAGGATTTTGACCGCTTGATCTGTTATTACCGGGGTGATAGTTCTAAGAAAATTTCGGTAAAAAAATTCTTCTTTTGGCAAGAAGAAAAGATGATTGATATTTTTGAACGGATAGTTTTGTTAGTCAAGTTCAAAGAAGCAGCTTACTTTCGTGCGAAGAAAGACAAGATCCAAGAATTAAAATTCATTCCCGGTAAGATGTATGTTTACTTCTACAAAAATATTCCAAAACTAGATGTTGACTTAATCTTTCCCAATGTAAAAACAAGTATGACCTGGAAAGATCGGTTACTATTTGGAATTCCGGCGATTGGCGCAGCAATTCCTTTAATATTAAGAACATTGCCGAATTTATTATTAATAGTTGCTGCAATTTTACTAGTACTAAACGTTACTTTTTGGGTTGAATCATTAAATGTAGAGTTGGATAAAGTCAGAAATTTTATGCCCGTCTTGGTGGCAGCTTTATCATTAGCGATCGCTTTGGGTGGATTTGCCTTTACGCAATACACTAATTACAAAAATAAAAAAATTAAATTTCAAAAAATTGTCACTGATACGTTATTCTTCAAGAATTTAGCTAGCAATAATAGTGTTTTTCAAATGTTTCTGGAATTAGCAGAAGAAGAAGAATGTAAAGAAATTATTCTGGCATATTATCACTTACTGACTAGCCCCACACCATTAACTCCTCAACAATTAGATTCTCGCATTGAAACTTGGATGGACAATAAATTAGGCACAAAGATTAACTTTGATATTCAAGGGCCTCTAAGCAATCTAGAAGATATTCGCGGCCAAATAATTCAAAATAGCAAAACAACAGACAAAGTACCAGAAATCCCTTTACTAGCCTACGACCGCCAAGGAGCATGTCACGTTTTATCCTTGGATGAAGCTAAAGCAGTGATTGATTACGTTTGGGATAATGCTTTTCGATATAACGGGATAATTTTGTAGTTTAGTCTCTCGGTTATTTGTAAACATCAAGAGGCTCATATCCCCGAATTCTTGAAGAAGTTGGGGATATTTTGCTTATTGAGTATTAATTTTCCACTTGTTTGAGTTTTTGAAAAATTTCATCAAGTGGTGACTCAGATTCATCAGGACAAAATTCTAAAGCAAGTCTCACTTTTCCTTTTTTCCATCCCAAAGTACTAAATTGTAAAACTTCACAATTTAATCCTTGAGTATACAAATTTACTTCATCCGTTTCTTCTGCTCCAACATATTCCTTAATTGCTGTAATCAAATCGCGGACTTTAAAAGTTTTAGCAATATTTAACTTATTAAAAGTGTCCGGTTGTATAGACACAACTTCATCATGGTTTAGTATCTCGAATCCATCTTCCATAAAAATCTCCTGTTAATCAATTTATATTTTCCAGAGATATAACAGTTCATCCGAAATAAAATGATGATTTTATAGATTTAGTGCTGGTCAAATAAAAATTTAGTAATAATTTGATGTCTGGTAAATTAGCCTATAATTCTCACCTTACCCCTCCCCAAAACATCGGCTACGGTGTACACACATCTTGCTAATGAAGCGCAAACCCTGGGTTTACCCCCCTTAATCCCCCCTTGCAAAGGGGGGAAATATCCGGTTCTCCCTCAATGCATCGGGGGAGTTAGAAGGGGTGAAAAGGACTTGTTGTGTATACACCGTAGCTTTACCAAGGGGAGGGTGCGCGGTAGCGCGGGTGAGGTAGTTTTATTTAAACGGTTCTTAGAAAAACCAACCGTAAGAATGCAAACCTTTACCCAAAAGATTCACACCGAGATAGCAAACCCAAACTACAAGCAAGCCGGCGGAGGCTAAAATTGCCGGACGGCGCCCTTGCCAACCGCGAGTAATTCTGGCGTGAAGGTAGGCAGCAAACACTAACCAGGTGATTAATGCCCAAGTTTCTTTCGGGTCCCAACTCCAGTAGGAACCCCAGGCTTCGTTAGCCCAAACGCCACCGGCAATAATGCCAATTGTCAGCAGGGGAAAACCTAGTCCGATGATGCGATAACTAATGTTGTCGAGGGTTTCGGCAAGGCTAAGGCGCTGGGGTGAAAGAGGTTCAGCAGATGCAACGGCTGGAGATTCAGGAGTAGTTACTAAATTCAAAACAGCCGTATTACTGTTACCGTTGCCATTGCTACTAGTTTCAAAACGAGCAAAGCCGTTATTTTCGACAGCAGGGGTTGGTGGTTGAGAAATTAGTTCAGATGCTTTGTGCAAGCGGTAGCCGTTGCTGCGATAGCCACCAGTACCAACAGAACTACCTTGTAGTTGAATATTTTGACCGCGAGTGACAATTAAGAAAGCGATCGCTAATAACGAACCCACCATTAAAGCAGAATAACTCAGCATCATAACGCTGACATGCATCATCAGCCAATTTGACTTCAAGGCAGGTACTAGGGGTTCTGACGCTTGCATCTGGGATGGTAGTGTCATAGTAGCAAAAGCAGTAATCGCCATTGCTACCGGAGATGTCACAACTCCTACTAAGCGACTACGGCTACTATTTTCGGCAATCAGATGGACGGCGGTAATTCCCCAAGTTAAGAAAAACAGAGATTCATAGAGATTACTTAAGGGAAAGTAACCAGCTTCGATCCATCGTGCCCCTAGTAGAGTGGCTATACACAAATTTGCGATCGCCATCCCAGCTGTCCCCAAAGCGGCTAGATAAGGCAGATTTGGAAAAGCCGCTCCTCCCCAATACACCAGCATTGTCAGGAATAATATGGCAAAGGACGCATTGTCCAGCCAGTTCTGGAGTACAACCAAATTCATAAAGTCTTCTCTCCGTGAATAATTTAAAATATCGATTCTGACTGTTTTGATCCTATATGTTAAGAGAGGAATCGGGAATGGGGGATTGGGGATTGGGGATTGGGCATGGGGCATTGGGCATGGGGCATTGGGCATTGGGAGTTAGGAGTTAGGAGTTAGGAGTTTTGTTTATCTCCTTGTCCCCTCACTCCCTCATTTCCCCGCTCCTCTGCTCCCCTGCTCCCTGCTCCCCTGCTTTCCTCTCTCCTCTATCTAACAGAGTTACTCTTACTATTTTCTGGACTAGGCAATGTAGTAGTGTTAGTAACTTTTTTCAGTTCGATAAAAATATCGTAACGGTTACTGCGATTGTCGCTGACAGCAGATGTCATCCCAATTGTGCGCGTTGCATCTAGCAAAGTTTCTTGATTGGGAATTAGAGTTGGTAAAGGGAAATTTTTCACAGTTCGTTCCACATCCAGAAAAAATTGACCGTTTGTCGGATTGGGTTCTGTAGGAACTGTTTGTTGGAAGGGAAGAGTGCCAGCTAGTGTGTAGTTAGGTTTGGGAACAATTTTATCGGTGATGGGAGCGCCCACTACCAAGAAAGCGACATCTCCATCTAACCAACCGTGGGTAGCAGTTAACGTACCATAAGGTGATACCCAGTTAACAACGGGTTGACCTGCGACTTTCCCCGGTTGCACTTGAAACTGGTATTGATTTTTCATCACTTCATCCAACTTACTGATGGATGCTTCTGCTGATTTGCGTAGGCTTTGCCCCCCGTAGTCATCGCTTGTCTGTACCATGAACAGCAAACCCGCACGAAAATCATTTGGTGAACCTTCTTTTGGAGTAGCAGGAATTACTGATAAGGAAAACTCCCCTTTCATCCAACTAAGCAAATCCTTTTCCAAATCGAGATCGGTAAGAGATTTTATCCCACCTCTAATCTGTTCTGGTGCGATCGGTGATAAAGGATTTCCCTGAGATGTTAAAACATAGTCTCTCCACAACCTCTGTAAATTACCACCAGTAAGCATCATTAAGGTTTCGGCTGGTATGCGGCTTTGCATTTTCCCAGCTTTGTTTTCCACTGTCAGCACGCGTTGACTATTAGGGTTTAACCAAGAAACACCCTTAAAGCGGATTCCTTCTGACTCTAAAGTTATTGTCCCTGCTAAACCTTGGTTATTTTGCAGTTGAGCCAAAACTTGAGCAGGTAAAGGGCGGTTTGGAGAAGCCGCGGCTATTTTCGCTGCTGTTGGCACATTGATATAAAACTGTCCAAAGGGTTGGTAATTGGCAATTTTTGGGAAATTCTCAGCAAATCCTCCTGTTGTAGCTAGGGATGTTTTATTTTTGTAAGCATCGATCGCTCGTTCTGTAGCTTTGGGACTATCAGTTATGACTAAAAAACGCCCATCTAGTAATGCAGCCGAGAAGTTTTGCCCTGCTTGTCCCTCACTTTGTTTGATGGCGATCCCTTGATAAGTGCGATCGCTCCATTTGCTTTGTTTAAGAATTTTGGGTTGTGCCAAAATAGTTTTGGCGATTTCTGAATTTTTTACTGGCAATACCATTACCATCGACTGCTGATCGCTAGCGGCATTTTCATTGGTGGTAACTGGTTTGGGTGCAGGTTTATTTCCTGTAGTTGGGGCAAGAATTGCGATCGCCACGTCATCGCCTACCCAAGGAGCGATATCTTTCTGGAAGTCGTAACCATTATTCGTCAGAAAGCGATCGCGTAACTGGACTAAATTTTTGTCCAGTTCTGTTTGGGTTTCTTTTGTCCCAAACTGCCGCAATTTCTGCCACTGCTGGGGATCTGTTGTTAAGGAAACCGCAAACAGGGCATCACCAGGAATAATATTTGCACCTACTAGCAAATCGCTAGAAGATATTTGTCTCTGGGCTAACAACCAGTAGCCCACACTCCCCGCACCAATCAATAACCCAGCAGCCGAGAGCGTCAGCACCAGAGACGGTTTCTTATTTTTCTTCATCTGAACAGACACAAGAGGCAGTGCCATTGAAACCTGTACCTTATACTTGCAAACTTATTACTTGCTTGATTAGTCAAGTACACCAACAGTATTACCCATTCTTTAGGGCAGTTAATTATATTAAATTTTTCTACCCTAGATGGTTGATGGTACTTCGATAATCAACTTTCCCTAGTCTTTTAAAAGCTATGTTTTTGGCTCAGTTACCATTTTTAACATGCTTTGTTGAATTTCGTAGGACGTTTCCCTGAGATTAATTCCTCTGTCGGAAAGTTTCCACAAGTAAACTGTTATTCCAAGCAATAAGCGAGAATATAACATTTTTTTCGGAGTTACAGAAATTATATATAATCAGAAAACTCTAGGTATTGTAATGGTTTTAGGGATTTCTCTCAATTCTCCTTAAAGTATTACCCCGCCCTAAGAACTCTATTTTTAGAGACCATTTATAAAGTAAATCTTTAGACGACAAGACGACGCAGCATGAGACGAGTCATAAGAGCATAGATGGCAGCTTCACTCATTTCAGGGAGACGTTCATAATCCTTACTGAGACGACGGTACAGGTTTTACCAGCAATCATGTTCTCTCTACTACTCAACGTTTTGGCATGGTAGCGATCGCCTACCTACACTTGCAACTCAAATTCAGGTAGTATATCTTCTCCAGAAACAATCGCTGGCATTTGTACAACTTCTACAGCTTTTAAAAGTCGGTAAATTTCAACTTGGCGATCTTGAGGATTAATCAGCCAACCCAAGCGCAGACCATTTTTAATGTATTCCTGCATTTTCTCTTGAATCGGTGCAAGGCGATCTGTCTCCGAACGCAGTTCAATCACAAAGTCGGGTACAAGTGGCGGAAATTTTTTTCGTTGTTCTGGTGTTAAAGCTTCCCACCGCTCTAATTTTACCCAAGCAGCATCAGGAGAACGTTTTGCACCGTTGGGAAGTATAAAGATAGTTGAAGAACTAAAAACTTTCCCTAATTTAGCTTGACGATTCCAAATTTCTAAATCAGCAATCAGTCCAGCTTCCTGATTTCCGCTTTCTCCTCCTACTGGTGGCACAATTATTAATTCTCCAGATGCGTTCATTTCCAGGCTGACATCACGATTGGCAATACATAATTGATAAAATTGCTCATCGGTTAAATGAGCAATCGGTTCTAGATTTAGCACAACAGTATTCATTAAACCTTTCCTCGCGTCTTTATTGCTAACATCAGTAGGAAATTATTGCTTGTTGGAAGATTTATTGAAGTGTAATTTGAAACCCTCCTATACTTATACTTGCAACTCAAATCCAGGTAGTATATCTTCTCCAGAAACAATCGCTGGCATTTGCACAACTTCTACAGCTTTTAAAAGTCGATAAATTTCAACTTGGCGATCTTGAGGATTAATCAGCCAACCCAAGCGCAGACCATTTTTAATGTATTCCTGCATTTTCTCTTGAATCGGTGCAAGGCGATCTGTCTCCGAACGCAGTTCAATCACAAAGTCGGGTACAAGTGGCGGAAATTTTTTTCGTTGTTCTGGTGTTAAAGCTTCCCACCGCTCTAATTTTACCCAAGCAGCATCAGGAGAACGTTTTGCACCGTTGGGAAGTATAAAGATAGTTGAAGAACTAAAAACTTTCCCTAATTTAGCTTGACGATTCCAAATTTCTAAATCAGCAATCAGTCCAGCTTCCTGATTTCCGCTTTCTCCTCCTACTGGTGGCACAATTATTAATTCTCCAGATGCGTTCATTTCCAGGCTGACATCACGATTGGCAATACATAATTGATAAAATTGCTCATCTGTTAAATTAACAATCGGTTCTAGATTTAGCACAACAGTATTCATTAAACCTTTCCTCGCATCTTTCTTGCTAACATCAGTAGGAAATTATTGCTTGTTGGAAGATTTGTTGAGGTGTAATTTGCAGCCCTTCAAATAATGAATCTTCTCAACTATCAGTACCGCGTTTGGTTTGGTGATATCACCTTCGGGAAGTGCGATAAATTCTTTGAGGGTGAGTTGGGTTTTGAGTTGAATCATAGTTGATCTTGAGGAATGACTCTATTTTAAAGAGGATGCGATCGCTAAACAACGGCAAACCATCACCGAAAACTCATTAGTTTATCGGCACTACTATCTAAAAGCGATCGCTGCAACAATAATTCAACGTTCCTTTGATAATTTCATTGGATGATTTCAGCTACTTAGTTTTACTCGATAGCGAGCGGCCTACATCATGGCTTCTTACTGATTTTTGGAATTTAATTGCATAGGCCCTAAATATTTGGTTAAATAAGGTGAAAAAACTTCATAAATTAATGTCAGTGGTTGCCCATGATGCCAAAACAAGTAATGGCGACCCCAAAAAGGCCCAGTTACACCAAAACCTGACTCTAGTGCCAATGAGTCACCGTAGTAAATTCCTCGAACATCCCGATACAATTCTGTGCGAAGACGAGCTAAACTTGCCCAAATTGGTAATGAACGGTTTTGTAAATACTCATCGACATGACTGGCTTCCCACCACGAAGTAGCATAAGCTAATCGTTGCCCAGAAGCGGTACGCAGCCATACTTGTCGCCGTAATCGCGGTTCTGGGACAGCTTGGATTAACTCAGGAGCAGCATCCAAGTCCATGCCAATCAATGACATATCAATAACATCTACTTCTACAGGCTCACCTGTGAGCAATTCTAAGTGACGTGTTGGAGAGCCGTCACCCAAAAGCATTAGCTGCCATGTAGGTGCTAGCTGAGTGTGAGGTAAACTTTGTTGAATTATTTCCTCCCCTCCTTGCCAAATCGGAGTGAGGCGATGCCAAGCTGGTGGCAGTGTTAAGTTGTTTGTTGGCGGAAAAGAAATAGTCAATGCTTTTTACAAAACTTCACCTATTTCTATAAAAGCATAAAGGACTAGTACTTTGACAAGGCAACTTTAGTTAATATCTAGTAAGCACTGAGTGCTTCGGAAGCAAACTTAATATTTAAGGGTCAACAGTCTAAGGTTTTTTGACCTGTGACTATTGACCCTATGCTTAAACAAGCAAAAATGCGGATGGGGAGACTCGAACTCCCAAGGCAAAGCCACACGCACCTCAAGCGTGCGCGTATACCAATTCCGCCACATCCGCATGGTTTCTCTAAAAATAGACTATAGCATAAGAAAATAATTATAGTAAGGTGATATCTAAATTCAGTTGCTCAAAAAATAAATTTTCTCAAGGCGGTATCAGACTGACAGAAATTTAGCAGCTGTACAAGTGATATTGATTGAAAAGGGTAGAGCTACTGTGTTCGGCAGGGTGCGATCGCGTATCCGTCTGCGGTAGGTGGTGTCGACGACAGGCTATGACGCTCGATAGCGACGTAAGAGCATCTGACTCGCTATCGGCTTCGCAAAAGCCCAGCTTGGTAGTCTAGCCAAGACTTACAGCAGCAATGTTGTTAGTGTAGTAAGACCTGTAGAGGCAGCAAGCCTGCAATGTGCAAGCTTACTTAGAATCAGGGTGGCGAATCTCCTGCAATAATTTGAAATAATGTGGAAGCATTGTTTCAAGTTGGATCGGAGAAAATGTCAATCTACTGGTAATGATATCGAAACTAAAAAATGAAGTTTGACAAAATATTAATTGCCAATCGGGGAGAAATCGCCCTTCGCATTCTCCGCGCCTGTGAAGAAATGGGAATTGCCACAGTTGCGGTTCACTCCACCGTTGACCGTAATGCTCTCCACGTCCAACTTGCTGATGAAGCAGTTTGCATTGGCGAACCTGCTAGTGGTAAAAGTTATTTGAATATTCCCAATATTATTGCTGCTGCACTGACGCGCAATGCTACTGCTATTCATCCAGGTTATGGTTTTTTGGCAGAAAATGCTCGGTTTGCGGAAATCTGTGCCGACCATCATATTGCTTTTATCGGCCCAACTCCAGATGCTATGAGACGGATGGGCGATAAATCCACTGCCAAAGAAACCATGCAAAAAGCTGGAGTACCGACGGTACCAGGTAGTGAGGGATTGGTAGAATCCGAGCAAGAAGGATTAGGATTCGCCAAGGATATCGGCTATCCAGTGATGATCAAAGCTACAGCAGGTGGCGGTGGACGGGGTATGCGCTTAGTTCGTTCTGAAGACGAATTTGTCAAACTTTTTCTCGCCGCCCAAGGCGAAGCAGGAGCAGCTTTTGGGAATTCTGGCGTTTACATAGAAAAATTTATTGAACGTCCCCGCCACATCGAATTTCAAATTTTGGCGGATAACTATGGTAATGTCATCCACTTAGGCGAACGGGATTGCTCAATTCAGCGCCGGAATCAAAAGCTGTTAGAAGAAGCTCCAAGTCCAGCTCTCGACCAAGACCTACGTGAAAAAATGGGACAAGCTGCGATCAAAGCTGCCCAATTCATTAACTACAGTGGGGCGGGTACTATTGAGTTTCTCTTGGATAGATCCGGTAAATTCTACTTTATGGAAATGAACACCCGGATTCAGGTAGAACATCCTGTAACAGAAATGATTACTGGGATAGACTTAGTTGCCGAACAAATCCGCGTTGCTCAAGGTGAAAGACTCAAGCTTACCCAAGACCAAGTAGTATTACGAGGTCATGCGATCGAATGCCGAATCAACGCCGAAGATCCCGATCGTGACTTTCGCCCTTCTCCTGGACGGATTAGTAGCTATCTGCCCCCCGGAGGCCCTGGTGTGCGAATTGATTCCCACGTTTACACAGATTACCAAATCCCACCTTACTACGATTCCTTAATCGGCAAGTTAATCGTTTGGGCGCCAGACCGACCCACTGCTATTAACCGGATGAAACGCGCGTTGCGGGAATGTGCCATTACTGGATTACCTACCACCATTGGGTTTCATCAAAAAATTATGGAAACTCCGCAGTTTTTACAGGGTAATGTCTATACAAATTTTGTGCAGGAAATGAACGGGTAGGAAAGTAGGGAAGGAAAAAGGTTATAGGTTACAGGGGACAAGGTTATAACCTGTAACCTGTACCCTAATTAACACGAGATAGCATAGTCAACAATCCTTGTTGACCTAACAGGATTTCTCGCAGCAGGCTGAAGATACCAACCCAAATAATAGGTGTAATATCTACCCCACCTATAGGTTGCACCAGCTTTCGCAAAGGTATTAAAAATGGCTCAGTTGGCCAAGCTATTAAATTAAAGGGCAAACGATTCAAATCCACTTGCGGATACCAAGTGAGAATGATACGAAATATAAATAAGAATGTCATAACCCCTAACACAGGGCCAAGAATCCAAGCAGTCAGGTTAACACCAGTCATCGGTTTTAGGTACTATCTATCTGTAAAAAAAGAAAAACTTAGGCACAGGCAAGTTGCGCTTTGCATAGACATAGCTACAAAATTTTAAGCTTTGTAAAGCACTCCGATCGTTATTTTAACTAAATGCTGTCACTTCTTTCTGAAATAGAAAAGCGAACTCGCCCATGTGGTTAACTCAATAACTGGTGAAAGAAGTTACCAAGTTTGGCAGTTCAGAGTTAGAGGCTTCTCAAGAAAGTAATACACTATTAAAATTAGGATGAAGTGTGTAAAAAAAGGTTGAGAAGTATGACGCCTTCTTTAGCAAATTTTCTTTGGAGCCTGCTATGGGGTACAGCAATTGTTGTAATACCCGCTACTGTTGGTCTAATTTTCATTAGCCAAAAAGATAAAATACAGCGTTCATAATGCTTATGAGAGTTAAATTAGCTCTCGTAATCGATTGTCTGTCAGCTATTTACTTAAATTGCACTAAAAGCAGCATAAACTGCGACTGGTGGCAGTTGTAGCTGACAGACATAGACGTTTTTACTTTTCGGTGAATAGCTTCAGAGCTTCTTTGCCAGAGGCTTTGAAGCTTCAATATATCGTGCCTAATTACAGTAGTGATTTTAATTGTGACTCGCTAACATAGATTTGATATTGGGAAAACAGCAATGATAAATTTTGGGCTGAACTCAGCCAGTTTTCTGGCTCAGGTAAATTTTGGGGCAAACTCAGCCAGTATTCTAGGAATTTTCCTGGCTGTGGCTGGGGCAGCACTGTATTTTCTCCGCACTGTGCGTCCGGAATTGTCACGGGATCAAGATATCTTTTTTGCGGCAGTCGGCTTACTTTGCGGCTTCATTCTCGTCTTTCAAGGATGGCGACTAGACCCGATTCTACAATTTGGTCAACTGCTTTTAGTTGGCACAACTGTGTTTTTTGCAGTTGAAAGTATTCGTCTGCGAAGTATAGCTACTCAGCAAGCAAAGCGCAACACTCCGATTGTGGACGAAGACCGACCGGTTAGCGATCGCTATTCGTACAATAATCGCAGAAACTATCAAGCTGAAATGGAGGCAGACTTAGATCCATTGCCTTATGAAGACGAGGAAGAACGCCCAGTGCGTCCCCGGATTCGCGGTAGCAGGGATGAGATTTCAACTCGTGATGACTACTATCAGGAACAACCTCCCCGTCGTACAGAACGCCGCAACAGCAGCACTAGTGAAAGACAGGCTCCATCTGATAGAACGCGCCGGCGGACTTCTGGGCGTCCTGTAAATCGCCCTTCTGAAAGCTTTGAAGAAGAGAACTGGGGTTCTTCATCTAGGCAAGTTGATGATTGGGAAAATTCGGGTGGGGAAGTTAGAAAACCTTCTCGCCGTAGTAATAACGGATCGCAGCGTCCCGAAAGTCGTGAAGATGATGTTTCTCCCAGACCGAGAAGGCGTCGTCCGCCCACTGACTCAACTTCTCGAAGACCGCGCGAAGATGATGATGCGATCCCAACCGATTATGTGCCATACAACCCAATTGAAAAACCAAATGAGGGGCCAGATAATTTGACCGATTTTGATGACGATGTTTAAAACAGTTGGCGTGCAAGTAAGTTTAAAGGCGACGGAAAACAGTTGAGGTGGAAAAATTTACGCCTGCATTTTGGCTCCAAAGACCAATTCATTGGAGCCTGGTTTTTGGTTTAACAAGTTTGCTTGTATCTTGTGGTTCTAACGATATTCCCATAGGGCCTACTTCTCTTAACAGTCGCTACACCGAGGAGCAACCTGCTTTGAGTGGAAATGGACGCTTTTTAGCGTTTGTATCTAATCGGAATGGTAATCAGCAGTTACTAATGTACGATTTGGAGAGGCAACTGTTTATTAGTACACCGGGAATAAACCGACAGGAGACAATTGCCGAAAGTCCTAGTTTGAGCTACACCGGGCGTTATATTTCTTATCTTACTAGTGACCAGGGAAGACCAGTGGTAGCGCTTTACGATCGCGCTACGCAACAGTCGCAAATTGTCACACCAATTTATCGCGGCTGGGTTAGAAAACCAAATATTAGTCCAGATGGGCGTTATGTTGTCTTTGAAACCGCTACTCGTGGTCAGTGGGATATTGAAGTCCTAGACCGGGGGCCAAATATTGAGTTAGATATTCCCAATGGTGCAACTGTGGGTTCACCTCCGTAGGAGTTAGGAGAGACGCGATTAATCGCGTCTGTACAGGAGTTAAAAGTTAGGAGTTAGGAGTTGTGAGACTATTGACTAATGACTAATGACTAAATTATATGAAACGTGTTTTTTTTATACCTATATTTTTCTGTTTAAGTTTATTGACTGGGTGTTTTGGCTACCCTCGGATTTTGAGTTATCCCTTTGATCCAGGGGGTCGAAGTCTTAATAGTTTAGCGTCGGAATTAAACCCCCAAATTTCTGGGAGATACATTGTTTTTATTACTGACCGACGCGGTAGCCAAGATGTTTATATGTTTGATACGGTAACTCGTGATTTGGTTGATTTGCCAGGTTTAAATTCCTTTGATGCGATCGCAAATCATCCTAGCGTTTCACAAGATGGTCGTTATATTGTATTTGCTGCTAGCCGCCAGGGGCGATCGGCTATTTTTCTCTACGACCGAGAAACACGCCAATCGCGGAATTTGACCAACAACCTGCAAGCCGAAGTCCGCAACCCTACAATTAGTGCTGATGGTAGCAGGATTGCTTTTGAGTCTAGTAACAATGGTCAGTGGGATGTTTTAGTATATGACCGTTACGGACAACCGTTGAATATACCTCAAGAACCGCGTTGAGATAAGGGGACAAGGGGACAAGGAGACAAGGGGGAATTATTAGAGAAGTCTCTCCCTTGTATCTTCTCGATGCCCAATGCCCAATGCCCAATGCCCTATTCCCTATTCCTTATTCCCTTCAATTTGTTGAACAGATTCAATCAGCGATCGCACTTGTTCCGTACCCTCAGAAGATTCAAATGATAAAGGAAACTTACCCCGAAGGATCATCCGCAAACCGAGGGGTGCAAGACTGAGTAACCCTTTTAAATCCCGAAAGTAGTTACCAACTACTTGTAAACCAAATTGGCGTTCATCAATCCAACCACCTTCTTTAACTAAATCTATTAATACTTTCCGGTGACGAATTGAACGACTATCACTATTTTGTTTCTGGGTAAGAATTTCTTGTTTAACTTTGGTGATTTGTTCTAATGGTGCAACTTCCATTGGACAAACAGAATCACAGTACAAACAACGGGTGCAACCCCATACGCCTTTAGTACCTTCGTTATAGCTTGCTAAACGATTTTCGGTATCGCTATCACGAGAGTCCGCTACCATTCGGTAAGCTTTGGCAAGGGCATGGGGCCCTACAAAGTCTGGATTAACTTCACGAGCGTTGCATTCAGAGTAACAAGCACCGCACATAATACAGTTACCAGTTTGATCGAGGCGCGATCGCTCTTGTGGTGTTTGCAAAAACTCTCTTTCTGGTACTTGTCGTGCTGCCGTACTCACATAAGGGGCAACTGCCTCTAGATTATTCCAAAAGCTGCTCATATCTACAACCAAATCTTTAATCACGGGCATATTGCCAAGAGGCGCGATCATGATTTCACCAATAGCATTTACTTTACTTTGAGATGATGGTATTTGTTGTAATCTGGCAAGTTCGCTCCCAACATTTTCTTTACAAGCTAAAGCCGAACGCCCATTAATTCGCATAGCACAGCTACCACAAATAGTATTGCGGCAATTTTTGCGAAATGCCAAAGTTCCATCTTGCTCCCACTTAATCTGATTGAGGCAATCCAAGATTGTATTACCTGGTTCGGCCTCTACAATGTAGGTTTGCACAACAGGGGAGGAATTTTGTTGCTGTCGAATGACCTTAAAAATAACTTTCATCACTACTAACCAAAATTTTAAAATTACTTCACCAGCCTCAACAATCATGAGTCAAAGCAGGTAGTTGCGAAAAGTGAGTTATACTTTTTGCCCCTAATTCAAACCCTGGTGTTAATAGGCTGACGATTAAAGGGCGACTGATTCTAGTTTAAGGATAACCATTAAAATTTTACTTGTAGTAGCGTTGTCGGCAAGATTTTTGTCAAATTCTGAGTTAAAACGCCAAAAATGTCATCGCAGCTTTGCATTGAATTTATCTGTTTGGCAATGTAAAGGAAAGAGAGTTTGCTTCAAAAGTAACTTCAGTTGATCTTTGATCTAGCGATCCTATCCAAATGAAATGCATCTGAAGTTAGCAACATGTCTTGATGTCAACTTTAGTCAAGCAGTCCTGACAGTAAAATTCCACCTTCGCCACCACTTGACAGAATTTTTTGATTATATAGAAGTCTGAAAGCCCATGTTTAATATATAGTAGTGGCAATCAAGCACTAAGCAGATGTTAAGAGATTTGTTCATCCCATAGACAGACGTGCAAAATCCTCTGGCCGCTTTTGACCTGAAGATAATAAACCGAGGAAAAATCCTCACCACTTTCAAAGAAAAGTTAGAGTAGCGCGAAACCCGGAGGTGCGTGACTTTTCACTTTTTGGCTTGCTCTCAATCAACAAAATATGCGATTGAACTCATTGGTCAAAATTGCTCGTCTCAATATATAAATTTTTATAAAAGCCAGATAGCAATGCTCGCGCTTGCAATAATAAAGGGTTAAGAAAATCGTCACTGCTTTTTTCAACTTTCAAGTCCAGGAATTTAAATAAAAATTTACCAGCAACTTTAATTCAAAATTAAACAACTATTTTGCTATTATTAGTCCATGCTAGTATTTAATATAAAATTACGAAGTAGCAAAACCAGAATCAATAGCCGTATCAGCGCGGTTACTACTGCTTTGTTGATTCGTAATGTAGAGACAAGAAAATTCGCGTCTCTATTGGTAGGACAAAAGGGTGTATGCCCGTAGGACTCTATTGAAATACTATGCTGTCCTAACCTTGAGAGGACGAGTGGAGAAAACTCTACTTGCTCATTGGCAAGAAAGGCAAGCACTGAAAGTGAAAAACCTGCAATTTTTTGGGTCTACGACTTATTTGCAGTAGAACCTAACCCCATTTGTAATGGTGGCTGAAAGTTACACCGCTACAGTAGCGCTAAAGAAGAAAATAGTTTTCTTTCTGATGGCGAATAATGGTTAAAAGTGCCGTAACATCACCAAAATTAATGTCTGTGGCAACTATGGCCTCTAGTTGGTTGTAGACAACCATATATAGAAGTGCTTTTGGCTCCTATCGGCAGGAATTCACCCGTTACACTAGGGTCTTCAGTAGCTCTATGCAAATGCTAAAAAATTAAATGCTGGCATGAGACTACATAGTTTATCAGTTTGGAGAGAGTAAGGAAAATTTGAGCATAATGACTGAAACTGCAACCGCGCCATTAACTGGAAAAGCACTACTTGCTAAAGTAAAAGAACTTTCCACATTACCACGCCGAGAAAGAGCTAAACAGTGCGGCTATTACACTGTTACTAAGAATAACCAAGTTCGTGTTAATCTCACCGATTTTTATGACGCTTTGCTATCTGCTAGGGGAATTCCTCTAAGTCCAGAAGCACCTAAAGATGGTCGTGGTCGCGAACCGACATATCGGGTTAGTGTCCATCAAAATGGTCAGATTGTAATTGGTGCTACATATACCAAAGCAATGGGCTTGAAGGCTGGAGATGAGTTTGAAATTAGGCTGGGATACAAACATATTCACCTGATTCAACTAGGTGAAAGCGATAAAAAACTAACCTCACAAGATATAGATTCTGACGAATCAGACGAAGATTTAGAAGACGAAGAGTAAATTTGCTGATGGTAAGGATAAGTTTCAGGTGATGATAACTTGTCCTTACCCCGACAGCAAATTGGTAGCCAGGTAAAAAATACGATTAGACCCCTTGCAGAATTCACCAAATTTAGTAGAGTCTTGATTAATCAGCAAGAAATCTATAATGCAAGAAGTCTATCGTGTTTTTTTGTTTATTTTGATAAATTTCTTTGAGTCTTCGGTCAACGCCTTACTGGCGTTTAGAGAAAATGCACCGCCACTAGTTATAGTGACGGCATTTTTTGTTTGCTGGATAGTTTGCTGGTTGCCAGTAGCAACAGTATCAGCAATATTGCTTAATTGGCAACCTTCTAAACCTTTACAGCCAGAGCAAAAAATGCCTTTATTGGTGTCACTTTACCTGTTAGCTCCCCCGATCCTCTGGGGAGTTGTTTGGTTGAGTAATAAATCTTTTTCAGATTACGGCTTTGTTGCCAATTTTTCAACTCTTGGTTTTTTAGCGCTAGGTTTTGGTTTGGGAGTGCTGAGTCTAGCTATTGTATTTAGTGGGCAATTCGGGTTAGGTTGGTGTTCTTTTGAAAAGTCTAATTTCAAATTACTACTACCCATATTGCTACCGATTTTCTTGATAGCGTTATTAGTCGGTGGGATAGAAGAATTAGTTTTTCGCGGTTTCCTGTTCACAGAATTAGCACAGGATTACCCAGTTTGGTTAGCAGCAGCAATTTCTAGCTTGATTTTTGCCTTGTTACACTTGGTTTGGGAGCAACGCGAAACTGCACCCCAACTTCCTGGATTATGGCTGATGGGAATGGTGCTGGTGTTAGCACGCTTTGCCTCTAGAGGTAATTTGGGTTTAGCTTGGGGATTGCACGCAGGATGGGTATGGGCGATCGCTACCATAGATACAGCACAACTAATTACTTACACTGGTAAAGCCTCTGACTGGTTCACAGGTAAAAATAAAAAACCCCTAGCTGGCTTGGCGGGAATTATTTGTGTATTGGGAACTGGAGTAATTATTTGGTTCAACTCTTAAGTATTGTAATTTCCCATAGAGAGATGTACGTTAACGCAGATCCCCGACTTCTCCAAAAAATCGGGGATCTAAATCCAACGATTTAGTAGGCACTATTCCACCCTACTAATCTTTATTTAGTGCTCAAAACTACTCAGACCTTCGGATTCTGTCAATTTCTCGTTGTAATTCTTCAATTTGGCGGCGTAAAATTTCTGTTTGATTTTCGGAAGATTCTGCTGAAACATTTACCGTTCCGGAAGCAGGCGATCGCTGATAATTTCCTCGGCGAATTTGCTGATATTCTTCGGATACAGCCCACGACTGTAAGTAATGCAAGCGTTCAACAGGGAAAGGATGACTCAACATCATACCCTGAGCGCCATTGTAGATTAAAAACTTATATATCTGATTCAGTCCATCCTCGTCCAATGCCTGATAATTTTCTGACTGCTTGATAAACTCTTGTAAACTACATTCATTGGCATATTTGTTACTACCGCCAGAAAGTTTCATCATCGTTGACATCACAGGATTCAAGTCATCCATTACTAGTAGTGCAGCGCGATCTGACGATAACTCGGCTTTGCGCCGCCATTCAAAAAAGGCGTAAATCAAGCCTTGGGTAACAATATTACCGATGCCGAAGGTCAATTCTCCCAATGCCGAAGCAGCACTCATCGCCCACATCGCCATTTGAATTAAAATAGTATGACCACATTTAATATGCCCCAGTTCATGGGCTAGCACCGTCCGAATCTCGGCTTCGTCTAGTAAGTCTAGTATCCCTGTATTTATGACTATGTAAGGATTTTCTTGCCCCAAGGCATAGCTATTTACTTGGGGATTTTGCGAGACAAACAGTGTTGGTTCTGGGTAAATGTCCAAATCTCGGACGCATTCCCGAAACATCTGGTAAATAGTGGAATATTGACGCGGCCCAACTTGGATGCTGTTACCCATTAGATAGACTAATTGAGGGCGTTCGTAGATAAATTCCACAAATTTACGAGCGATTAAATCAAATCCTGGCAAATTTCGTAAAGCTTGCTCCGCTTGGCGATCTAGTGGATGCCTGAAGGCTTCGCTGGAAATTCCTGTGTAAGTTGGCATAATTTAGGGTATTGGATGATTGGTCATTGGTCATTAGTCATTGGTCATTGGTCATTGGTCATTAGCAAAGGACAAAGGACAAATGACAAATGACAAATGACAAGATAATAGAAATGGGGCAATTGGAAGTAAAAATCACTTTGTATGGAATTGAAAGCGTGTGATTGAGGCAGAAGTTCATTTGTCACTACATAACTTTTTGCGATCGCAAGCGGGGTTCCCTTCCTGGCCCCATCATTTGACGATGGCACGGTTGGTAGCACGCGCCTTGCGCCTGGGACGTAGCGCCCTAATTCAAGTCGGGGCGGTTTGTGGCTATCAAGGGCGGTATCGTACTAGTTTTGTAGCATCAGCCCTGATGTGGCATGGCCCTGTAATTATTGTTGCTCAAGAAACAGTGCAGCAACTTCTGCTACGGGTTGAAATTCCCCGTCTACAGCAGTGGCTACCAACCAATAAATCGATTAGGACAGGTGATGCTTGGCCTGATGCCCAGTTCCAAGGGCTACTGCTGACCTCCCCAGAAGCTTGGTTAAAAGGACAGTTAACTGGTGGCTCACGCTTTCCCCAAGGCATTCCCACAATTATTGATGGGGTAGACGATCTTGAAGATTGGGTGCGTCATCAACTTACCCAAGATATTCAACCCGATGATTGGGATCAACTCATGCTAGCTTGTCCCAACCAAGCTGAGGCAATTCGTGAAGCACGGATACAACTAACACACGAACTTTTTCAGCATCCTGCTAATCCATATCAGTGCTATCTAATTTCCCAGCCAGAAATAGAAATTTTAAGCCGTCTCTATTCTGCTTTAGAGTCAGTACAAGCACTGCCAGAACCTTGGAAACAATTCTGGCAACAATTTCAAACCCTCAACGAAAATCTTTCCTCCCCTGCTCTCTTCTGGGCGACTATTGCCCATCGGCAAGGTTTATTTTCTTTGCACTACGCCCCAATGGAATTAGGGGAAATACTCTCGCCGATTTGGCAGCGACAACCAGTAGTTTTAATTGGCAGCGCTATCGAACCGGAAACTGAGGCTCCCCTTTTTCGCCAGCGCCTGGGTTTGGAAGATTTAACTTGCTTGAAGTTCTCTTCGGAGAGTCAAGCAGAAGCAATTCAACTGTATGTACCCTATAAGTTGCCCTTACCCAACACGCCAGAATTTCAAGCGGCATTTATTCACAAAGTCCGCACACTGGTTTGTCTAAGTGCGACAGCGCCAGGATTAACTGTTGTCTTGGTGGGGGATGTACCACTAAAGGCTCAAGTAGCGGCAATTCTGGCTTCAGAGTTTGGTTCGCGGGTGCAAGTAGAAAAAACTTGTTTAGATGAAAATGGTATTTTGATTAGCGGTTGGGAATTTTGGCGAGAACATCAACGAGTTTTGCCAGCACCCCATCTGTTAATCATTGCTACGTTGCCCCTACCATCTTTGGAAAATCCCTTGGTAGCTGGTAGGGTAGCTCTTTATAAGCGATCGCATCAAGATTGGTTCCGTTTATACTTGTTGCCAGCAGCTTTAAATGAATTACAACGGGCGATCGCTCCAGTACGAGAAAGTCAAGGGATTGTGGCTTTGCTTGATAGTCGTGTAGTTAACCGCAGCTACGGCGCTCAAATTCTCACAGCTTTAAGTCCTCTGGCACGCATTAACTATCTCGATCCCAGCCTGTTTTCCAATACCGATGAGGAAAATTCTGCTTAAAATTCAGTTACCAGTGACGCCACTTGACGGCAGTTGCTCCACTTGGGGAGACCCCATCACCCTTGGCGTCTCCCCTTGGGAGAAGACCGCAGTGGCTCCCCAATGCCCAATTTAAATTTTGACGAAGCAAAGCGCGATCGCAAAGAAGCAAGAACTATTATCAGCTTATAGAAGGTGATGCAATTCATCGCCTCTGAAGTAAGCATGATTACTGCCAAAATAAATTTAGAACCTAAATAAAATTTGAGTTGCTGATTATGGGTGAAGCAAAACGTCGTAAAACCACACTAGGAAAAACATACGGTCAAGAGACTCGGATCTTGCCTTGGGTTCCGATCACAAAAACTCAAGGCGAACAATTTGTCACTTGGACTACTCGTGGTGCTTGGATAGGCATTGGTCTGATGATTGTTGGATGGTTAACAATCCGTTTTATCGGCCCAGCTTTCGGTTGGTGGCAAGTAGTCTATTAATTCTTAATTCATAATTGAATTAGTTGGATATCTAGACTCCAACTAATTCAAGACTGCTAAAAAAGACAATAACCCGCAAGTGTCTTGCCAATAATTACAAATTACATTAGGCAACGGTGGGCAGTTTGCGTATCTTATGGAAAAGCAAGCTAGGCGTAGCCTCTTGTAAAAAGCATTATGACCGACATTCCTTGATGGTACAAGCCCTTAGATTCATATATGGAGTTAATCTAAAATCTAAAATCTAAAATTCCCAAGCCCCTAGATTTATCTATGGGGTCAATCCAAAATCCAAAACTTGTACTGAGCGAAGTCGTTGGCGCAGCCTCTCGTAGAGAAGTATCTAAAATCCAAAATTGTCTGACGAATTACGAATTAGTTAACTGAGTTATTAATAAAAAATAATTACTCATTTTGGATAGATAATCGAAATATATTATATATGCATTAAATTTGGCAAAACAAAATTAAGATAATAATCCTTCTAAATTCATTGTGCTTTGGTTTGTACAAGTTTTTGAAAATAATCCAAAAATACCTGAAAATATTGCCTAAATGGCAACATTGCTCTGCTGAGTTTAGGTATTGTCAGTGTTAAGTTTTTCCCTTTGTGGATTTTACACTCACAGTTGTCTACCAATTACGTTATCTCGGTATAAATTATTGCTTATCTCCTTTTGCAACTACTTGACCTAGAATTCGCACTGTCATCTGCTTAACTTTATATATTTAGGAGGAACGAATTTGGTATAACTAATGATTTACCTATACCAAAATCTACGTTAACAACAGAAGAGATTAAACATCTAAGCAAGAGACACTATAACGATGGAAAACTACATTATGGCGTTTAATAACAGTCTATTTGACTGCACATAGCCAATAAAAACTAAATATGTAGCTTTTCTGTAGTTGACTAGTGCTAAATTTAAGTTACTCTTAAAGCGGATCTCTTACTCTAAGAATCCACCCTGACAGAAATGTATAAAGATATAGTTAAATTTAGCAATTCTGTCCGAGATTTTGAATTTGCAAACTGAATAGTTTGATACGGCCCTCAAAATCCCGATCCACTACCCTAAACAAAGTAGTCAATTCACGACTCAAAATCACCTGTCTGGTAATTGTAATGAATAGTTTACAATACTAATGGGTGAGAAAATCTAAAGAAAATATAAAAGAAACTCAAATTACTGTGGTGTCTGGAGGACAAAAGTGTTTCTGAGACTAGCACATCAACATCGACAATTCGTCCAAGACTTAGTAATGAACCTGCAAGCCTTGGCGATTGTATTAGAGCGGCGTGGGTATCCTGCATCTTGTTATACCTGTGGCGACCAAATGAATAGTGCATCATTTATGGTTAGCTTGGGTGATAATCATCTAATTCGATTTTTAGTGTCCGATTACGGCATTACTTGGACAGAAATGCGGGATGACCGCGAATTAATGAAGCTAGAGGGTGCAGAGGCAATCAACCAACTAGATGAATTGGCCGATCTTGTCAAGCAATCTATGCAAAGTGATACAGGCTCTAAAACTCTTGCCAAGAAGTATTAAGATTTCAGAGGTCGAGAGCAAATTAAAAATTGATTATCGGTAACTGTTAATCGGTAACAGTGGCTTAGTTAGCGATCGCGCTTACCTATTTCTCCATTATCATAAAGTGATTGGCTATGGCTAGCCCATCGCATATTTTTGGTATCAGCGAAAATCTGACGGTCTTGATTTTCAGCCTCTAGCTAGAAGGTGTTAAAACACAGCAAAGTCAGAGGTTAGTTAGTTGAGCGCTCCTCTTTTGCCATAATTTCATCAAAACGCGATAACTTCTCTACGAGACACTGCGCGAATATCTAAAGTCCATTGCCAATTAAAATAAAGGGTGCCCAATAGTACGGGTGACTAAAGTCATTGACTGCTGCTACGGGTGCATTATGACTTATTTCCTTCCAGTTTCCAGTAATTAATGAGAGTTGAGCTTGGCGTAAAGCTTCAGTTTTAGTCAGCTTCTCAGTAGAAAGAATACCATAAAAAGCACTCATGAGTGCTTGTGTACCACCATCATCTACAGACCACAAAGAGGCGATGGCGGCTCTAGCGCCGGTTTGTTGCATCTGATAGCCAAAGCCCAAAATTTCTTCACCGTTACCTAACTTGCCTCCCAAGCCGGTTTCACAGGCGCTCAACACTACCAAATCTACATTCGGGAGTGACCAAGTGGCGACATTTCTAAAATTAACGCGATCGCCATTTCCAAATAAAATAAACGAATCTTCTGGTTTACCTACCACAAAGGCTGCATGAGTCGCTAAATGGACAATTGTATAATCATCCATTTGGGGTACAGCGACTTTAGGAGTAAAGGCATCGTCTAAAAGCTTCGTAGTTTCAGGAACCGCTGCTGCTAGACTTTCCACTTCCCGCACTGCAAAGGGTAAGCCAGCGAAAGCAACCTGTCGATTACCAACTTTGATTTGATAATTACCTTTAGTAAAAGCACCCGCTAAAACCCGCAAAGTGGATTGTTTTGAGGTGTTTAAATTAGTCAGACTGGCAGATGTAATGTGATTCACGTTGAAACGCTGTACGAGCCATTGTTTGCCATCATACACAGCAGTTAAAGGAATGTAGCGTAATCGATCGTCTGGAGCGTAAATCAGAGTTTGCGTACCCGATAGCTTTAAGTCTTTCTCTATCGGTTTAATTAGCCAGTCATACAATTGGCGTGCAGGTGCTTTGATATTTCGACTGGGATTGATTAAAGCTTGACGGAAAGCATCAATTGTTTGATAAAGTTTTTCGCGCTTTACAGCAACGGTGCGATGGATTGGTGGGGATTCAGGAGTTACCAATACCAATTCCAAACTATCTTTTAAAATCAGTGGGTAGAGTAATGCCGATTTTTGCGGTAATCGCGCCAAATTATCTCGAAGTTCGTTGAGACTTTCCAAATCCAAATTTTGCCGCCTAGCTGTACGGCTAATTTGCTCTACCTGTGCTTTCACTGAAGGACTATTGATAAATTGGTTAAATCCATCTAGAAGTTGCTGTTGATTTAAGACTAATTGTTCGATGCGTTGTTTTTGTTCGAGCGATCGCTGTTCGGGGGAAATTTTCCGTAGTGTTGTTAATTCCTTACCCAGTACAACAGCATTATCCACACTTTGATCCAGCTTTTGTTTAATTGGTTTTTCTGTTGCCGCTATATTAAGACCTTTGACAGTACGTTGATTACCTGGCACATTCTGGAGATATTCCTCTAGTTCTTCAACTTTGAGTAAATCCATTGTCCTTTGTGCTTCAGCAACACGTTCTTGTTTGAGCAATCGTTCACCCAAAATGCGATATGTCTGGCTAACAGTTATGTTGTAAGCATCTGGTTGTGGCGCACTCAATGCTGATGGATTCAAGCGAGCTTTCTCACGATTAATCAAACAATGCTTGTAGAAAAAAATTGCTAACTCTGGTTGGTTTTGGATATCGAATAAGTAACCTATGTTACTGTAGGTTTTGCCAAGTCGAACCAAATCCCCAAGTTCTTTGTTAATCAATAAGGCTTGCTGATAGGATTGAAGTGCTTCAGGATACTTTTTTTGACTTTGGTAGATTCTGCCAATATTGTTAAATGTTACCGCTTCCCAAGAGCGCTCTCCAAGGTCTCTAGTGATGGTTAATGCTTTCTGTAATTTCTCCAACGCTTCTTTTGATTGACCTTGACGAGATTCTTTGATAGCTTCTTGATTGAGCCTTGCAATTTCTGAGAGTTGATTATTCTTGGGTAAAGCTTGAGCTTTTTCTCCAGATTCGTACCTCAACCTTGCATTTGTATTTACCTGGTTATTGTCTGGATATACCATCCCAAAACCTAGTAAGCTAAGTAGAGATAAAGTAACAACACTCACATGCCGGAGATTAGGCTGCATAACAAAACACTCCCTATGCTCGGAAGGTAAATATTAAATCAATAAGTCCGGCAACGCAATTAATTTTTATGCTATTCAATAATTTGGAAAATTTATAGGCGTTGAGAAATTTGAAGATGTCAGAAGAAAAACCCAGCCAACCAAAACTACCACCAACCAGCGCCCTTGACAATCCATCGAGTCACGAGTTTGGGAATTGGTTTGAATATCCTGTCAGAGTCCAACCCCACCACACTGACTATGCCGGTCTTGTCTGGCACGGTTCCTATATAGCTTGGATGGAAGAAGCGCGGATTGAATGCTTGCGATCTATAGGGATTGAATTTGCTGATTTAGTCGCTATAGGCTGCGATTTACCAGTTGTAGAATTGTCGGTGCGCTATCACCGTTCAATTCAATTGGGTATGGCAGTGCTGGTAAAAACCCGTATGGCTGAGGTCACTGGTGTACGAATTAATTGGGATTACGCCATTATCTCAACTGATGGACAACAATTGTACGTTACTGCCAAGGTGACTTTAGTCGCTTTAGATCGCGAAAGAGGCAAGATTATGCGTCAGTTACCGCCGAGTTTTAAGGATGCATTAGCCAAGATTTCAGCATTAAATAACAATTGATTGAGCAAGGTTATCATTTCACCTTTTCTACTTCACCTTTTATTGGCAAAAGTGAAGTATAGATCGTTATTTTCCAGTTTGGATCTGCGACAAATTTTGAGCAAACTGCGTTACGTAATGCCAAATATCTTGGGGAGTAATGCCAAAACTAATATTTAATAAAACAAGGATTGCCGCAAGAGTTAATGCAGTGCTCACGGTTGCTTTCAGCAATTTCCATAATATTATGAAGACTATCCAAGCTATAATTAACGTAATAATCATATATATTCATTCCTTAATAATTGCCCTTGTCTGAAAGTGAGTTGACTCAGAAAGGATAAGCTTTTATTTTGGTACTAATCACTGGTATAAAAAATGCTAAACCCAGTTGTTAATATTTACTAAAATGGAGGTTTTTGTGATAATTAGCCTGGAGATATTTTACCTAAGAATCAGATAATTATTGATGTAATATACTGGGTTTATTTGCAAAGTTTTTGTAAAGCTTTATATTTTTTTGGAGATAAATTATAGATATACATAAAACTGACGACCGATCCGGAAGTCAAAAGTTATCTTCAATAAAGTTTTATTTGTTAACTTTTTTATAGTTCGGTGAATACATCTTTGCGATCGAGTGAAATAATTTTCATATTAATTAAATTAGAGGCTGGGGATTAGAGATTGGGGACTAGGCATCAATTTCTAATCCTCAGTCCAAACTGAACTGAAGGTTTTTATCGCAGAGAGATTATCCGCGACTGAGTTTCTAACCTTTCACTTGCTATTAAAACTTCTTGTCTTGCCCATTGATCTGCTGCCAAAATGTCATCTAAAGAGGGATTAGTACGGTTATCATTTTGATGGCGATCGCACACCCACTCGATACACCGAGGAATATCTAAAAACCGAATTTTTTCTTCTAAAAATAAAGCTACAGCTTGTTCATTGGCAGCATTTAACACAGCAGGCATCGAACCACCAGCTTTACCCACAGCATAAGCCAACTGCATACAAGGATATTTTTGATGGTCTGGTTCGCGGAAGGTTAAATTTCCAGCTTTCACCAAATCTAAGCGTTCCCAGTCGGTGTAAATGCGATCGGGCCAAGATAGAGCATACAGCAAGGGTAAGCGCATATCTGGCCAGCCGAGTTGGGCTAAAACTGAAGTATCTTGTAGTTCAATCAGTGAGTGAATAATGCTCTGGGGATGAATGACAATTTCGATATTGTCATAATCCAAGCCAAACAGGAAGTGAGCCTCAATTACTTCCAGTCCTTTATTCATCAAAGTAGCAGAATCTACTGTGATTTTCCGTCCCATCGACCAATTAGGATGCTTCAAGGCATCAGCAACAGTTACATTTGCTAACTTTTCTATATCCCAGTCGCGGAAAGCCCCACCAGATGCAGTCAGCAAAATTTTCCGTAAGCCATCTTTGGGAACACCTTGGAGGCATTGAAAGATTGCGGAATGTTCGGAATCGGCAGGGAGTAATTTTACACCATGTTTTTCGACTAGGGGTAGAACCACAGGGCCGCCAGCAATCAGAGTTTCTTTGTTTGCTAAGGCAATATCTTTACCAGCTTCAATCGCGGCGATCGTGGGTAGCAAACCAGCACAACCAACGATCCCAGTGACTACGGTTTGGGAATCGCCGTAACGGGCAACTTCTATCACTCCGGCCTCACCAGCCAGTAGAATCGGTTGGGGATTGAGGTCAATGATTGCTTCTTTGAGCGCTGGTAATTTATCTTCTGAGCAAATGGCTGCTATTTCCGGCTGAAACTGCCGAATTTGAGCAGCCAACATCTCTACATTGTTCCCAGCTGCCAATCCCACAATCCGAAACCGATCTGGGTACTGAGTAACAATATCTAAAGTCTGAGTACCAATAGAACCAGTAGAACCAACAAGAGTAATCGCTTTCACAATTGCTTAAGGATTTACAGACAACTCTCACTATAAATTGCTGGGGACTCTTTAATCACAGCGATCGCTATAATCGATACACTGACGAGGAGGAGAGACACAAAGAAAGAAAATATCCCCGTGTCTTCTTGTTCGCGTACCTCTCTGTGCCAGTCCCAATCCGTTAATTTCAACTCGATAGACTGCTAGCACGGCGGAAATCCTGCTACGATCTCAAACCAGACAAGGTTTAATTTTCATATAACTAGACAAAATTTGTATTTATAAATACTATATTTTAAAAGATAAATTCTGAGAGAATTGGCAAAAGTAACCAAATAGGAAATAATTTCAATTAATTACTCATCTGTCCAGTTTCTTAATTATGTTGGTGGAGGATTTAATATGCAAAATCTTACTCATAAATTGCTAGATTGCAGCCATAGGTAAAAAGATACATAAAGGAGTTTGTTGAAGCACTCAACCCTATGGCCAAAGCTCAGATAATTATAAAAAAAATTTTATGGAAAAATGATTTCCTGTTTCCAGCAGCAATATGGCTTGCCAGTCGAATATTTATCTGGACAGCTATGTTGCTGGTTGCGCCAAAACTATCATTATCAGCAGAGGAATTTTTGCCCCGTTTTGGCTGGGGGGTTTTTGATGCTTGGGATAGTATCCATTACCGTGCGATCGCAACTTCTGGTTATGAATTTGTGAATGACGGCAAGCAACATAATTTGGCCTTCTTTCCCCTGTTTCCCTTAAGCATCTGGTTTTTGATGGAGTTGGGCTTACCGTTTGAATTGGCAGGCACGTTAGTCAACAACTTGGCATTTTTTGCAGCACTTTACTGTTTGTATTTTTGGGTCAAGGATTGTTATGGCATCAATGCAGCACACTGGGTAACTGCTGTGCTTTCTTTGTATCCGGCTTCGATGTTTACGGGAGTGATTTACACAGAGGGGCTGTATTTGTTTTTGAGTACGGCGACTTTGCAGGCGTTCGATCAAAAGCAATATGGCTGGACTGCTCTTTGGGGCGCGATGGCAACAGCAACACGTCCTACAGGTATGGCACTAATTCCAGCATTGGCGATCGCAGCCTGGAAAGAACGCCGACCACCTATTGCCTATATAGCCGCTTTGACTACTGCTATTGGCATACTTTTATTCAGTTTGTATTGTGCGATTTATTTTGGCAACCCCTTAGCTTTTATCGAAGCACAGCGAGGATGGCGACCAACTCTAGGATTTGATTGGCAAGGTTGGTTAAATATGTTCATGCAAATTGCCGTTGGCAGTAAAAATTGGCAATTTGGTTGGGTTCAAAACTCCTCTGGCGGGATTCAAGATCCCTGGTATCTGTTGTTATTTGGTGCGATTGTTGTCAGTGGCTATCTTTTATTGCATTTCCGTCAACGTTTTAGTTCTGTAAAATTATTTTATAGCTTTTATGGTTTAGTCTTACTTTTGTTGATTCTGGCAAGCGAACAGTGGATCGATAACTTCCTCAACTTGTTCATGGTCTTGGGTGGTGGCTATGTGTTGTGGCGCTTCCACACGCAACTGACCCCAGTTACAGTTATTTATGGCTTTTGTGGTATTGGTTTACTGCTAGCCTCTGGAGGCACTATTTCCTTGAGCCGTCTCGCCTACGGTATTGTGCCTCTGAATATAGCCATTGGTGTGCTGCTATCTCGCCATCCTCGTCAAGGATATTTAATATTAGGCGCTTTTGTGACATTACTAGCCAAAATAGCTGTAGGATTTGCCCAAGAGCATTGGGTTGGTTAGAGAGTTCGATCCATTATTGCTAAGAAATTGAATTTAAATTTCCTAATGAATGTATTCAATCAAACGAAGATAGCGATCGCTTCATTATTTCTAGGTGTAGGTGCCATTTCTTTTGGCTCTATTTTTATGAAATTGAGCGAAATTGAACTTAGCCCCAGTGCAACTGTATTTAATCGCTTTTGGCTTGCTAGCGTGGCCTTCTTGGTCTGGCATGGATACAAAGCAATACGGCAGCAATTTTCCGCAGACAAACCTGTAGAACAGCAGTCTTACACCAGTCAGGATATGTTGCTATTACTAGGTGCTGGTATTCTTTGGGCTGCCACTTTAGTTTTGTTGGCTTGGTCGCTGACTCAAACTAGTGTTGCGATTTCTAGTGTGTTGCATAATCTCGCTCCTATATTTACTAGTTTAGGGGTGTGGCTGCTATTTCGTAAGGGTTTTGAGAAGCAATTCCTGATTGGCATGGTCATCGCCCTTGGGGGAGCGATCGCCATTGAATTTGAGGAATTGCAAATTGCCACGGACGAGGTTCAAGGAGGCTTTGCTGCGATCGTTTCGGCGGTTTTATTGAGTGCATACCTGCTGATCGTAGAAAAATTACGAACTAAATTTTCTCCAGCTACAATTCAATTGTGGATCTGTGCGATCGCCGCTCTAGCTATCTTCCCCATACTTTTGTTTACTCAAGATCGGCTTTTCCCCTCTACAGTCAGTGGGTGGGTGTGGGTAATTTGCTTGGCGCTGGTTTGCCAAGTTTTAGGTCATGGGCTTTTGACCTATAGCCTTGCTAAGTTTTCCTCTGTGGTTGTCTCCTTGGTGCATCTGTTAGAGCCAGTATTTAGCGGCATTTTCGCTCTGGTAATTTTTTCAGAAAAATTAACTTTCTCGAATTGGATAGGTTTCGCTGTAGTTTTAATGGGTTTATACTTAGCCATATCTAGCCAAGCTGCTATTAATTATCCGTTCCAGGCATCAGTCAACAATATAGTTAACACTTTCGTTAAAAGTATGACGATTAAACTGTCATTACTAAAGCAACAATTTTCAGAAACACCAGCTTTATTAGGAACTGTATCATTATTGTTTGCCTTAATTCCCATATCTTTAGCACCATCTTTAACTAAATTGTGTCAACAAGAAATTGGTGCAAATGCTGTAGTATTTCATCGCAGTTGGATTGCAACAGTTGTCTTTGGTTTGTGGAATGGACTTGAGGCTTTTCGCTACCAACAGTCTATTGAAGGAGGCAGGGGGCAGGGGGCAGAAGGCAATATTACTCCTGCCTTGCTTGATAACCAATCTATAGAACAGAAGCCTTTTACAAGTCAAGAAGTGTGGCTATTGTTGGCAATGGGAACCTCTGCTGGAACCTATCTTCTATTATGGGCTTGGTCGCTGAGTCAAACTAGTGTTGCCAACGTGGCTTTACTGTCTAATTTGAACTCTTTATTTGTTGCTCTGGCTGGGTATTTATTATTCGGTCGGCGTTTCGACAATAGATTCGTGATTGGTCTGGTTGTCGCTTTGGGGGGAGCAATCGCCTTTGAACTCAATAAGGTACAATTTGCAACCGATCAAATATTAGGTGATGCATTAGCATTGCTAACTGCGGTTTTCATGGCTACGTGTATGCTGCTGATAGAAAGACTCCGAACCAGATTTAGCACTGCAACTATCATGCTGTGGCGATGTGGAGTAACAACAATGTTTCTATTACCAGTCCTCCCATTCCTCGAAGATAGACTATTGCCCTATTCCTGGATGGGTTGGTTTTTCATAATTTTTCAAGCTCTCTTCTGCCAAGTGTTGGGTCAGGGACTTTTAGCTTATAGCCTTAGCAGAATCTCTTCAGGCGTTGTTGCCGTCACGCTTCTTTTAGAACCAGTTCTAGCTTCCATTTTTGCTTGGTTTATTTTTGCAGAACAAGTAGCTTTGTTTGACTGGGCGACTTTTGCCGTAGTTTTAATGGGTATCTATCTAGCCCAATCTAGTCAATCCATTGTTCAAGTAACAAACGAAGGATCGTAGAAGCGCTATTTATCCAAAGTTCAATTTTAGAGAATATGTCTCTAAAGGATAAATTCATTCATAAATTATGGTGAAATTAGTGTAAATCCTTGAGCCGAACCGATAATTTTACTACCAGTTAAATTTATTTGCTGCAAAGCCCCATTGTCTAACAGCAAATAAGATTTATTAGATAACATTTGTTGTAAAGTTGGGACAGTTGCAGGAGTTACCTTACAATCGCAGTAAAAGTCTAAACTGGGACGCCCATAAGCAAAAGAAGTATAAATTTGTGTTCCTGTTGAAACATTTGCCCGAATTAATTCTGCTACTGGTTTAACCGGAAAAGCTTCCTTTAATTCCCAGATCCATGATTGCGAACTCATTAACAGTGCTAAAACTAAGTAGATCCCAGAAAATAGCACTGGAATAAAGTTGCGATCGCGTTGTTTAATTAGCCATGCTGCAATGCTCATACTGATTGCCAAAACAATGCTCATGACTATTAAACTAGGTTCTTTCTTTGCAAGAATAAAGTAAACAAAACCTCCTAAACCAGCAATAGCAATAATAGTCATAAATATTCTCAAACTTCGCACCTTAAAATGACCGTACTGCCAAATTTCGCTAAGTTTCGCACCAATTGCCAAAGCTAAAAATGGATATACAGGCATAACATACCAAGGCAGCTTAGTTTTCATTAAAGAAATAGTCCCTAAGTAAATAATTGTGCCAATAAGAATTAAGCGACCCCAGGTAGTATGACGTTTTTTCCAAGCTAGATAAAAACCTCCTGGTAAAAATAGTAGCCAAGGAAAACTATATTTAATTAACTCAATTAAATAGTACCAAGGTGGGCCGCTATGACCTTCAACAGATTGTGTCAGACGATCAAAAGTTTGTGTTTGAAAGTTCACTTGGAAGAAAGTTTCGCCATAATGTTGCCATTGAGCGACAAACCAAGCGATCGCAGGTACATTTCCGAAAAATATTCCCACTAATAGATAGGGACTTGTTAACAAAGCAAACTGCCGATCTGCAATCAGGAATAAAAAAGCGATCGCTCCTAGCGGTAAAACTATCATCCCTTTCGTGAGAGCGATTAACCCCAGACAAAATCCCACACCGAGAGCATATGGACGATTCTGACGTGCTTTTAGCAAACAAAACAACAGCAGCAAGAAAAAGGTAATAGTTGTACCATCTAGCATTGCTAGCCTTCCGTGACGCACTACAGGCAACATCGTCAGGTAAACTAAAGCGCTAAACAGAGCTGGTAAACTTTGGTTAAAAAGCAAACATCCCACCAAGTAAAGCAAAGGCACGCCCAAGGCTGTTAATACTGCACCCGGTAGACGCGTTGTCCACTCATTCACGCCTGCGAGCGAATAAGTCCAAGCAATTAATAAGTGCATCAGGGGTGGCTTATTATGATAGGGTTGCCCTCCCAATGTGGGATAAAGCCAATGCATTGAACCAAGCGGGGCACGCCAAATTTCACGGGCAACCTGTGCCACAGTACCTTCATCCCAATCTCTTAAAGCGGAGTTTCCCAAAAATATCAGCCATAAAAATAGAGATATTATCAGTAAGCTAAATAACCATTCTTTTTCTCGGAATAGACGCATATCTAAAATCGGGATAATCATCTCAAACCTCTAGGATATCCCCACTAGGCATCCAGGTTGTGCTGCAACTTCAGAATCTATTTCTAACTTAGTAAATGTTTTGAAAAGCCAATCAAAATTTAACTTAGAATATCAGCAAGATGATGTATATCTTTTTGAAAAAACTATTAGTTAACAATACTCCTTTTGCTGAAACTGGCTCAATAACCAAGCTCCAACTTCAGATTGATTCATCTCACGGCTACGGCGTAAGGCTTCTTCTAAAATAGGCATCGCCAATCCAGGCAATACCTGTGATTCTTGAATACGTTTACTGCCTTGATCTGCGATCGCATAAGCTATAATTTCGGCATTTTGAACATCTACTACCCAGTATTCAGCAATACCCAATTCTTCATAGAGCGCTCGCTTTGTACCCAAGTCATCCAGCAGAGATGTTTTCGCAATCTCAATCACTAAATCCGGTGCAGGATAGCGATCGAGGTTGACGATTCCTGTACCTGCTGGGATAGTTTGGGCACGTTCTCTAAAGTAATACGCTACATCGGGCTGACAGTCCTGAATACCAGTTTTACGAAAAGTCGTGGTGTCTAAGCCTGTGGCTAAAATCCCTTTAATAGTCGCAAATAGAGTTACAGCAAAAATAATTATTACATGGTCTTTACCATGAGCAAAACTAACTGGTGGCATCTCCAGCCTCATGTGCCCTTTGTAGTAATAGCTTTTTCCCTTCTCGTTGAGCAAGTTAGCGACTATCTGCTCATACTCTTGCCAAGAAGCACAAATCCATATATCTGTCGGTAACTGGGTCTGAGTTTCACTCATTGTCTAACCCTTGTGCCAGTAATCTATATCTCTTGTAACTTAAATTCTAAACTCCTAGCTCGACTCTTTAACCTCTGAAGTGCAACCTTTGAGTTCTGAGGTTAGATGATGGGGGTTGAAAGGCGATCGCTGCTGTAAAAAAACTAAACTACGATTTCCCCCCTTTTTAAGGGGGGTTAGGGGGGATCAAACCCTGTATCTGCTCACACACACTATCAAACTGATTTAAAACTTGGCTATTTGTAAACTTGAGAACCTTTAAACCATAGCCTTCCAGAATATGAGTTCTCTCCATGTCATAATCTTGACCTCGATCTGTAAAATGACTATCTCCATCAATTTCTATCACTACTTTTAAAATGGGACAGTAGAAATCAACGATGAAATGATTAATCGTCCGTTGTTTTAAAACGTGAAATTGAAAGGTTCTTAGATATCCATACCAAAGCTTCTTTTCTGCTGGAGTCATATTTTTGCGAAGTTCTTTTGCTCTTTCCACAAGCTTTGGATTGTAAGGTAGATGAAAATCGCTATTATTGAGGTTTTTGGTCATAGTTTATAGTTTTGATCCCCCCTGCCCCCCTTAAAAAGGGGGGTAATATATAGGTTATATGCACCTTTTTACTCGAACGTTGAGCCTCTGAACTCGGAAGTTGCACCTTTTTGCTCAAACGTTGAGCCTCTGAACTCGGAAGTTGCACCTTTTTGCTAGAACGTTGAGCCTTTGAACTCGAATGTTGCACCTTTTTGCTGGAACGTTGCACCTTTGAACTCGGAAGTTGCACCTTTTTGCTGGAACGTTGAGCCTTTGAACTAAAAAATAGAGCTTCAGAACTCGAAATGTTGTGCTTTTAACTCCAACATCCAAATTCTGAGCTTCAACGTTGCACATTTTAAGTGCAAATAGTGAACTCTTTTCTACAAAGCTGCTTTTTGAGACTTGGATTTTCCAGGTTTACGAGCAAATCGTTGTCCCATTTCCACAACCACTGCATCTAAACCCGTCCCTTTTCCACTGGCTTTGGCGTAGTTATACACCTGTAACGCGGCTGCATAAGCTTCACTACCGACTGCAAGAGATGTATCATCTACTAACTCTTGTAACTGCGTCAACGACAATAACACCGGATACAACGCTTCAAATAATTGCACGTCCTTCCGCATCTCATCCAAATCGAACGATCGCGGTAAAAACTCTGGATTCTGCGCCGCCATCTCTAATGCTTTGCTTACAAACGCCCGACTTTTATCTCCCATCTTGGGTAAAGTCTTGCGATCGTCGGCACTCAAATCAACCAAAAATGGTAGCTTTTCTTTAATGGTGGCGATCGCTTGCAACACAGCATCTCTGTCTGTTTGTGCCAATGTTGCACTAATTGGGTTCGTAGACATAGAAATCACTCTCCAGTATGTTTCTTCAGTCTAGAGTGCCCACATATACACCTAAAATTTCCATTCACATAGCAAAACCGCTCATCGTAATAAAGACTGATTGGGCGTTAACTGGCTCTCAAAACGGCTGTAAACAATTTGGGTTGGATACCAACAAGAAAACCAGTATAAATCTTGCATAACTTTACAATAATTACTCTCATCTGCTAACTCAAAGTGAACCAGAGCTAAATTATTCAATCCAACTACTTCTCGTCCCTCTTGAAACCAACGAGATTTCCAAAAAATCAGAGGTTGTAACCATTTCCATTTAGCATTTTCGGCTCGTTTCCAAGGAGCTATCAATGATAATATATCTGCTGTGTAAGTAGAAGTCTGAACGCTGTTTCTAGGTATCCACTCCAGTACACAATGCCAGTCAGGGTCATTCAGCAGCTGAGGATTATGGTGTAATTGTTTCTCGGAAATTTCTACCATATTGGGTGGCTTTATCCAGCCGATCCAATGTCGTACCTGTTCTGGTAGCAGCCAATCTTTCAATCGTGTATGAATCAGCCGCGTCAACATCTCTTCATTCTTCAATGCACTAGCGGTTAGCTGTATCAAGACAGATTGTAATTTGGAATGGGTGCGTGCATAAGATAAGTGAGCAACAGAACTGTAGTGAATATCCCCAGATAGAATCACGACTTGTTGACGTTCCTCAAACAAAGTAGTTAGGAATTTCGCCAGTGCTTCAACATTAATATTCCAGGCATCTCCAACATCTGTTGAAAAAACTTTCTCCTGGTTTAAGTGCCAATGATGAATCCAATCAATCACTTGTAATCCAAAAACATTTGTGGGCGCAATCACAAATGTAGTTTTAATCTGAGTTTGTTCAGTTACTTGTTGTAAAGGCAAAAGTAGTTGTTGCTCAAAAGCCTTTGGACACAACAGCATCGGCGGCGCAATTGGTTTTTGATCGGCTGGATAACCCCGCCATGTACGTGTATCCAGCACAATTACTTCATGGCAATCGCTGCGGACTATATAATGCCAAATCAGCGCTTCCGGATCTCGATCCAGAATAAATACTGCGCCGTCTCGGACTAAAATAGGTAAGTTTGTGTGGGGGTCGTTGGCTGGCATACCTAGATAACGAGCGATCGCCTGATTAGCCTTTGCATCTCTCCCTTGAGAAGCTGACCAAGCTTGTGCAGCCGCCAACAGCTTTTCACCTGATTTTCCTTCTGCAAATTGCTCTGGTGTATTGCCCCAACCTTGAAATACTGTATAGGCTAACAATGCATTTTGGACTATTCTTCGCCCTAATGGTTGCCCCAGCACGCGCAAACACCAAGCTTGGTTTAAATTCCAGTCATCAGTAACATCATGGTCATCAAAGATGGTGTACATGGGGATATTGGCAAGGGCGCGGCGCACTTTCCAAAGGGTATAGATAAATTGGCGCAAATGCTGGACTTCTCGGTTCCACTTCTTGATAGCATGGCGATCGCGCATTACTTGCTGCCCTTTGGGAAATGTTGTTGGCCAGCACACTGGCGACCAAGCGAGTAAATAAGTAGCGTAATATTCACCCAGACTGAAAAGATGACTGTTGACTTTCTCTGCTTTGTTATGTAGTCCTGCCGTCAAACCAGCTTGATTTGTCGCAGCATCAGCCCGTTCTCCAGGGGGTAGTTGCTGGGGAGTGCAGTACACTCCATTCACCGGAAGTTTTTCTTCCCAACCCAAGAGGGCATCACCAAGAGTAGTTGCAACCCACAGAGATGGTTCTGCTACATCATCTCCATAAATTTGATCTCCCGTGAGAAACAGCTGGTGAGGTCGGTGCTGGGGTTGATTTGCTGATGCCTGAATCATACTGTCGAGAATTGGCAGTGCATCAAACCCATGCCCATGAGGTTTACGGCAGGAAGCATGGACAATTTGCAAATCTTGAAAACGGTTTGGCGGTAAAGCAAAGGTTGGTTTTTGATGATCGAAGTAGCTGATGCTGACTGGAGGAGAGGAGTTTGAACATAATGCTTGTTGCATTTGCAGGGTTTGGTCAGCAACAGTAAACTGGAGGTCGTATGCATAGATGTGACTTCCAGTTAGGTGATGTCCAATTGTAGACCGAGCGGTGATGGCAACTACATAAAGATACTTACCCAGAGCAAAGGTAGAGCGTTCTCCCTCCAATAAGCAATTTCCGATTACTTCACCATCATTTGTTGTGTCATAAACCTTAAGTTTTACCTGACAAGACTGTTTTAGTGCGACCCATACTGTCACAGACTCTGGCTCAGTATATTTGAGGATTGGCCCCGCTAAAATCAGTGGTAGTTCTTGTAAAAACTCGTCCCCAACTTGGTACTTCATTGCAAACAGTTGACATGATGGTGTTTTAGATGTGTTACTTTGCTCCTAAATTGGTAGCCCAACTCATCTAATCACCAATCATGCATCAATTCTTATCTGTTTAACATCAGTTGATAGCGCAAATAGATTGCAGCCTAAAAGTTCAGGGACAGGCGATACGCCTATCCCATAAAAGTGATTATTTTAGGGAACTCCAAGAAATAAACTATCCAATCTTGTGGGGTGGGCAACATGAGCGCCCAGTTTATATGGCGGGCAAGACTTCGGCGTGAGCGCTCAGTCGAACGCTGCCCACCCTACAATCAATAATTGAATATTTTTTTATTTGGAAGTCCCTTAGTTAATTAATTTCGCGCGATGCCTTCTTCCCGCGCGGCACGTTGCACAGCAGCAGCAACAGCAGTGACAACACGCTCATCAAAGACTGAAGGAATAATGTGTTCCCGATTTAAGTCTGAAGGCTTAACTAAAGAGGCGATCGCACTTGCGGCTTCTAGGTACATTTTGATGGTAATTGTCTGTGCCCGACAATCTAAAGCACCACGGAATACCCCAGGAAAAGCAAGAACGTTATTGATTTGATTTGGGTAGTCGCTACGACCGGTCGCAATGACAGCCACATCTTTACTGATTAATTCTGGCTGAATCTCTGGAATCGGATTTGCCATTGCAAAGATAATTGGATCTTTTGCCATCGATTGCACCATTTCTGGTGTCAAAACTCCTGGTGCGCTGACTCCAATAAACACATCTGCTCCTTGCATTGCACCCGCTAATGTACCTTGACCTTTCACAGCAAATTCGAGTTTTTCTTCTGTCAAATCGCTGCGACTGGTAGAGAGAATCCCTTTAGAGTCGCACATCCAGATTTTTTCTGCCCCAGCTTTACGCAGTAACCGAGCGATCGCCACTCCCGCCGCCCCAGCACCGTTAATCACGATCTTGATTTCTGCTAAGGATTTATGTACGAGTTTCAAAGAATTAAATAACGCAGCCAAGGTGACAATTGCTGTACCGTGCTGATCGTCGTGAAAAACGGGGATATCTAATTCTTGGCGTAATCTCTTTTCAATTTCAAAGCAGCGAGGTGCAGCGATATCCTCTAAATTCACGCCCCCAAACACCGGCGCAATATTTTTAACTGCCTGGATAATTTCTTCTGTATCTTGGGTAGCGAGACAAATAGGAAAAGCATCCAGCCCCGCAAATTCCTTGAATAGCATTGCTTTGCCTTCCATAACTGGTAGGGCGGCAGCTGGGCCGAGATTTCCCAATCCCAAAACCGCACTACCATCAGTAACAATGGCAACAGTGTTCTGTTTGATGGTTAACTTGTAAACTTCCTCTGGATCTTGAGCGATCGCAGTACAAATTCGACCGACTCCAGGGGTGTAAGCCATTGCCAAATCGGAAACACTCTTCAGGGGAATTCTACTGCTAATGCTGATTTTGCCACCGCGATGCAAATTAAAGGTGCGATCGTAAACACTGAGTAATTTGATATCTGGCAACACCTTGATTGCTTGCACAATGGTTTCAGCGTGTTCAGTACTAGCAGCATCCACAGTCAGATCGCGGGTGGACTCTTTGCGGGTTTGCTCGATTAAATCGATTTGACCGAGATTACCGCCACAGGTTGCGATCGCATGTGTTACTGAGGCCAACATCCCTACACGATTGGGAATCTGCAAGCGCAGTGTCAAACTAAAACTAGAATTAGGAGTTAGGTCTGCCATGTTGATTTTGGATTTTAAGTTTTAGATTTTATATTGAATTGAGACAAAAACTAAAATTTAAGATTTGTAGTCTGTGAAAACACAATGTATGTAAACTTTTGGGATAATCATCAGTAGTTAGTTTATCCACTGCTTACAGTTTTGATAATTATTTTTATTTATACCAATGCATTTACTAATATAAATGAGTAACAATTTAGTAATTGTACCCAAATACACCAGATATTTTTTTTATATTTTATCTGTGTAAATATTTGTATAACTATAGCTTCATGCACAAAAAAAGCGCCCTCCATACAGAGAGCGCAGTGAATTTTAACTTACAATTAACCGTGAATTGTAGGTGCTGCATCTACGCCCGTCCTAGACATCGTTGCCAGAGGTACTGCCTCACCACCCGCTAAATCCAGGGGGAAGTTGTGAGCATTGCGCTCGTGCATCACTTCTATACCCAAATTGGCGCGGTTTAGCACATCTGCCCATGTATTAACTACATGACCTTTGGAGTCAAGAATTGACTGGTTAAAGTTAAACCCGTTGAGGTTGAACGCCATCGTACTGATGCCCAATGCCGTTAACCAGATCCCAACTACAGGCCAAGCAGCCAAGAAAAAGTGTAAAGAACGCGAGTTGTTAAAGCTGGCATATTGCCAAATTAACCGCCCAAAGTAACCATGAGCCGCTACAATGCTATAGGTTTCTTGTTCTTGACCAAACTTGTAACCGTAGTTTATAGATTCAGCTTCTGTTGTCTCTCTAACTAAAGAGGAAGACACCAAAGAACCGTGCATCGCGCAGAACAGGGAACCACCGAACACCGCCGCTACACCTAGTTGATGAAATGGGTGCATGAGGATGTTATGCTCGGCTTGGAATACGAACATGAAGTTAAACGTGCCGCTAATGCCCAGAGGCATCCCGTCAGAAAAGCTACCTTGACCAATTGGATAAATTAAGAAAACCGAAGTCGCAGCAGCTACAGGCGCAGAGTAAGCAACGCAAATCCAGGGACGCATCCCCAAACGATAGCTTAACTCCCATTGCCGACCGAGCCAGCAAAAGATACCAATCAAGAAGTGCAAGACAATGAGTTGATAAGGGCCGCCGTTGTAGAGCCATTCATCCATTGAAGCAGCTTCCCAAATTGGGTAGAAGTGCAAACCAATTGCATTAGATGTAGGTACAACAGCACCAGTGATGATGTTATTGCCGTATAATAAAGAACCAGAAACTGGCTCCCGAATGCCGTCAATATCAACGGGTGGTGCAGCAATAAAGGCAATAATGAAACAGATGGTAGCGGTTAATAGGGTAGGAATCATTAAAACGCCGAACCAGCCAATATAAAGCCGATTGTCGGTGCTAGTAATCCATTGACAGAAACGATCCCACAGGTTGCCGCTTTCGCTTCTTCCTAAAGTTGTGGTCATAACTGTGTTATTGATACATCGGTGACAACAAACTTTCCCAATTTTAAGAATTGAGAATTAAGCTGTTTTCAAAGACTTCGCCAAATACCTTCTCCCTAATAGCCGGGACTCTCTGGAATTACCTCACACCAAAAATGCTGTTAACTAATTTCCCAAAGGAGACTGTCTGAAAAAAGGGAAAAATTTCCCGGCTCCTAATATCACGTTTTACATTAGTAATTTTTATTTTTCAAGACATTATTTTTAAATTTTATTAAGCTAAACGCTCAACAAACTCAGCGTGTTTTTTTGAATTTAACCCTTGTTGCAGTATTGCTAAAACTTTTGTCATATCTCCTATGATTAGTGAGGTGACAGCTAACCACAAACCTGGAAAGACTTTACTTTTAATCTTTAAAATAATTACAACTAAAAAGCGCCCCCATTTATGGAGGCGCTTTTTATTTAGCTAAATCTTCAGAATTAACCGTTGATAGCAGGAGCAGTCAGAGCGACAGGTGTAACTTCACCAGCAGCTAAGTCTAGGGGGAAGTTGTGAGCGTTACGCTCGTGCATTACTTCCATACCCAGGTTAGCGCGGTTGATTACATCTGCCCAGGTGCTGATGACGCGACCTTGGGAGTCAATGATTGATTGGTTGAAGTTGAAACCGTTCAGGTTGAATGCCATCGTGCTGATACCCAAAGCGGTGAACCAGATACCGACGACAGGCCAAGCTGCTAAGAAGAAGTGCAGTGAACGGCTGTTGTTGAAGGAAGCGTATTGGAAGATTAAACGACCGAAGTAGCCGTGGGCTGCAACGATGTTGTAGGTTTCTTCTTCTTGACCGAATTTGTAACCGTAGTTAAGGGACTCGGTTTCGGTGGTTTCACGAACCAAGGAAGAAGTTACTAGAGAACCGTGCATTGCTGAGAACAATGAACCGCCGAATACACCAGCCACACCTAACATGTGGAAGGGGTGCATCAAGATGTTGTGTTCTGCTTGGAACACAATCATGAAGTTGAAGGTTCCAGAGATACCTAAAGGCATACCATCAGAGAATGAACCTTGACCAATTGGGTAGATCAAGAATACTGCGGTAGCAGAAGCCAGAGGTGCGCTGTAAGCTACGCAGATCCAAGGACGCATACCTAAGCGGTAAGAAAGTTCCCACTGACGACCAAGGTAGGCAGCGCAACCGATCAAGAAGTGTAAAATTACCAACTGGTAAGGACCACCGTTGTACAACCACTCATCAAGAGAAGCTGCTTCCCAGATTGGGTAGAAGTGCAAGCCGATTGCGTTTGAAGAAGGAACAACTGCACCAGAGATGATGTTGTTTCCGTAGATCAAAGAACCTGCAACTGGTTCGCGGATGCCGTCGATGTCCACAGGAGGAGCAGCGATGAAGGCAATTACGAAGCAGGTTGTAGCAGCTAGCAGGGTTGGGATCATGAGTACACCAAACCAACCGATATATATACGGTTGTCAGTACTGGTGATCCACTCGCAGAAGCGATCCCATACATTAGCGTCGGAGCGCCGTTGTAAGGTTGTGGTCATGGTTTTATAAGTGCTATGGGTTGTTAAATATGCAACAAGCGGATTTATTTTCGCCTGTTGAAATACAGTCTACATGAATTTACTTTGACGGGATCTTTGGCTTAATATTCTGTAACGTAATTCTTTAACAAGCTCATCGATCTGTAAAGTTTTCCTTCTATGAAATAATCAAAATAAAAGTAATAGATTCAGGCTTTTTCAGCCATTTCAACAATCAACTAGCTACCACTTTCAATGAAGCGATCGCCTAGTTATTTACCTTTACACTTCTTTACAATTAGTCGATGAAAAACATTTTAAGTCTTGTTGATTTGTAACAAGATATTAAGTTCATATTGTCTGATGATTCAGTTAAAAATCAAAGTAGATGTAGGGCAAACTGCCTTCAGGAGCTAATAACCAAACAGCGTAAAAACATAGGGGGACGAAGACAAGCTTAAGGGGCCAGTTAAACTCTAACTTCAGCATTCGATTGAATGCATAGACTACAGCCATAAGCGCAGCTAAACCTAGAAGTACCCAAGCGAGTTGGGATTGGCTCATATTTAAGGCTTCGATATAGACCTTTTCAGCAAACTGGGCGTCAGCCGGATAACCCCAAAGATGCCGAATTACCAAAGAAGAGTCTTGGAGATTAGGTAGACGGAACCAAATCCAAGAGGTAAAAACCATCATTTGAGTTAAGAACCAAGCGACAAAGATACCCAGAGGATTTTGCCAGAATTGTTCTAAAGTTTCAAAGCGATCGCTTATAGAATCTGTAAGTCGATGAACCACCAAAGCTAATCCGTGGAGTATACCCCAAACGACATAACCCAAAGCAGCACCGTGCCAGATACCAGCAATTAGCATCACAATAAATAAATTCCAGCAGGTACGGACTAAACCGCGACGGGAACCACCCAACGGAAAGTAGACATAGTTACGTAGCCAATCTCCCAGAGTAATATGCCAGCGCCGCCAAAATTCGGAAATATTGGTGCTGAAATAAGGAAAGTCGAAATTTTCAGGTAGAACTAAACCGAAAAGCATAGCACTACCACGGGCAATGTCTACGTAACCGTTGAAATCTAGATATAACTGCAAGCCATAAGCAAATGTAGCTAACCAGAGATCCGTACTACCGGCCCGTTGCAAATTACCGAAACATAAATCTACAAAAATTCCCAAGTGGTCTGCAAAAATACCTTTTTTGACTGCGCCCCTAGCAATCAACCACAGCGCTTGGGCTACTCTATTAGTATTGGGTAATTCTAATGTATTGAATTGATTTGCTAAGTTGTGGTAGCGCGTAATTGGCCCTGAAATCAGTTTGGCGAAGAATAATTTGTACGTAGCAAATTTGAGAAAATTATCAGTAGCAGGGGCACCGCGATAGACATCTATTAAATAAGCAATACATTCAAAGGTGAAAAATGAAATTCCCAAGGGTGCAATTAATTTAAAAGAGCTATCTGGTGAGTTTGTTTGAACATGAAAAACAAACTTGAATAAAGGGGTAAAATACTTAAAAGCTAATAGCAGAAAAACATTTAGAATTATACCCACCCACAAAACCTTTAAACGGCGACGATTCCAATCAACTTGAGCAAATTGCCACTCTTCGTTAGAAATTTGCCAGTCAAGAGAATGTTTCCCTGGTGATGTGTTGTTACCAATTTTCAGTCCTATACGGAAATTGATAAACGTCAATGCTAATAGTAATGGTATATATTGGATGTGCAAAGAGGAGTAAAAAACCAAACTAGCAATTAGCAGCGTCCATAATCGCAATTTATGTTGTGCTAAAGACCAGTAAATTCCTAACACACTCAATAAGAACAGCCCAAAGAAAATTGAGATAAAGTTCATTTTTTAGTCATTTGTCGTTTGTCATTTGTTATTTGTCATTTGTCATTGGTCATTGGTCATTAGTTATTCTCGCCTGCCCCCTGCTTTCTGCTTTCTACTCCCTCACTCCCACTCCCTACTTCACTGGCCAAGGAATCATCGGATCGTTAGCTAGCTTTTTTGATACTTCGTATGCACCAAACCGATTAAGGTGGCTAGGATCGGAAAAGAAATCATTTACTTTTGGCCACTGTTGGCTCAAATCACGATAAATAAAGTTGGGATTAGTAGCCAAACGCAACATATATTGCTGAAATTGTTGCTCATATTGTTTACGCACTGGATCTAAATAATCTGCCGTCAGAGGCATATTGACAAATACTAAGGAAATTTTCTGAGACTGGGTAAACTGAAGCACTTCTTGAAAAGCAGTATCTTGCTGTCCTTCTACTTGGAAAGATTTATAGTCGTTGTCATAATTTCCGGGAACTCGAGAATGTTTTTGATAATATCTCGCGGGATTAAAACGAATAGACAAGGGTAAAAAGCCATCAAAGTCAACCGCTTGCTGGGAAATACTTTCATCTGAAGTACCGTCTGTCAACTGTTTTTGTGATGCAACTGTCTGATTTTTACCAAATACGAGCAGTTGTTTTTGTAGTAAACTTTTAATTTGATCGCGGTTTTGATAGCTAGCAGAAACAGAGGCTAGAGCCTGATTTAATGACTGATTGACGGCTTCATAAGTACTAATTTCCTGTTTTTCTTCGTTTGTTTTTTGTTCTTCCGAATTTACTATATTCTCTGGTAAATCATTGCTATTTGCAGTGGTTGCTGTTTTTTGAAATGCTTGCTTATAACCAACGGATGCCGCAAGTGATTTAAAGGTAATATCCTCGCGTCCACCGTTGAAAGCACGCGCCCCATCTGCCCAGATAATTATTTTGGGTAGTTCTGATGGTTCCAAAACGTGACGAATCACAAAGTCTACAACTTGTGCCGTAGCACCGTTGATTCCGAAGTTAAACACGTCAAGATTTGGATAGCCTTGAGTTGCTAAAGCTTTAGAAAGTGCTGCGGGATCTACTCCTCTGAGGGCGCGCGAGGAGCCAATAATCAACACATCTGGCGGACTACCAGTTCTAGCCAAACGCTGTTTATACAGTGCTAGTTGCTCGTCTAACTGCCTAACATTAAAACTTGGCATCTGCGATCGCGCTGCTAAAAGAATAGCTGTTGCGGTTGCTTTTTCCTTCAGTGGTGCGGCTGCCAAATTATTTTTTGGGGTATCATCAGTCTGGGTAAATTCCGAAGCATTAAATACAGAACTCTGATTTGGAGGAGATTTTGTCTTGGAAGTGCTGCTAAAAAATGTCGTTTTCTCACTCTGATTTTTTCCAGATGTCAAAGATGCCTTTTGCTCGGAAGATGGAGATGGGAGGGTGGCACTAGCTACTTTTGGCGTGGGCGTAGTACGTGCAATAATTCGACCCAATACCCAATCAGTTTGCAGGGTGAGCAATAATCCCAGTGTTCCCCAAACTAGAGCAATTTTAATTCCTTGAACATCATGGTTACGTTCTGCTGAATCGCTGCTTTCGGTAAATAACTGGCTTTTCAACAAGAATTTTCTCGCAGTTGAACTCGCCGTTGCTATCCAATCTCGCGCTACTTCGGTTACAAAATTTTGAACTTCTTCTGTCGTTAAGTCTGGGCGCAAAATTGGTTCACTAGTCTCAGATGTTACTAAATCGTCAATGTATATAGAAGTAGCAGCAAATTCTGGGGTTGCTTCTGGTACTAAACGTTGGCGATGTTCAAGATCGACGCCATAATGCCAAAAAGGTTCTTTATTCCCAGCACGGCGACCGTAGATACGTACTCCCATAATACCGGAAATTTTTAACTGGCGGATAAACTGCGTAATTTTACTTGCTACTTGTTGTCGCTGTGGACAAACAGGTGCATCACACATAATGTGCAATAAACCATTTTTGTTCAGTAGAAGTACGCGAATTCCACCTGTCAATAGTCGCCAATCCAAATCAGGATTGAGTAAGCGCTCTAGTAAAAATACCATCGCTGGTTCATCACCAGTATTTGCCAAATCAAGTGGTGATATGGCAAAAGCGGGATAGTTTGCTGCGGGTAAACTCAACCAATCAATCCAAGTGGGTTCTTGGTCGCCTGCTTTTTGTCCGTATACGGTGGCGGCGAGAATGGCTTGAGGAGCGATCGCTTCTAGCTGCGGTAAAATTGCCTCTAAGCACGCTACCTTGTCTGGGATCGGGGCTGTTCCTAAAGGATCGAAAGCTGGGATACAAAAAATATGTAGCGTTGATTCTTTCAAAGAAACTTGCACACCAACTTTTAACCCTGATAGTACTTCAGCTAATAATCGAGCGATCGCTTGCACATCTCCCCAACGCGCCCACTCTTTCAGCATCACCTCTGGTGGCGTCAAATCCACCCGCAGCAGCCAATCAGGATCAGTTTCGCCGCTTACCTGAGAAACAATTACGGCATCTTGGTACCCGGAAAGCTTGAGATAACGCAACTTTTGTGCTATCGGTTCAGCAAGCAACGATGCATCAGGGCTATAGCTTGACTGGCAAAATATCCACAGACGATTTTCTTCTGGCTGAGAATTCTTGGGCTTATATGGCTTAATCTTTACCTGTACCGATACACCTAACGTACTCAAAGTTTCGCTAAGATATCGAGCGATCGCTTCTGGATTCCCTTGGCGTGCCAAACTTTCGTTAGAGACAATTAGCGCCCCACCCGATTGTTTTAATTTTTCCGAGTCTGCTAGCAGCGCTTGTTGCACCTGATCGAGATGCTTATCTATTTGATTCAAGTGAACCCGATGGCACCACGAGGGACGCTGTTCCCCTTTTCTGCGGCCATAGACAAATACTTGATATATTGAGGTTTGTTCGCTGTTTGTGAGGATATCTAAGTTTGTTTGCTGTAGTGCTTGCAGCAAATCAGACAAAGTACGCCAACGCTGCGGACATTCTGTACCTTCACAAAGAATATGAAGGTCATTTCCCCGCAACCGGACTTTCACTCCGAAAGTGTTGATCCCTGTTGCTTGGCTTACCCATTGCACTAAGGACTGCTGGCGATCTGGTACTACTGTTTTCATGCTCAGTTAACTTTACAGTCAGCGATGGTTGGGGGATAGTGCCTGCACTTGTAAACTAGAACCATAGGTTTATCACACTCTGACGTTTTTTTTTAACAATTTTGTTACCTTCGTAGCTCACAAAATCGGACAAGATAGTCTTGTATAGGTTGCAAGTCTGACTAATGTTGAGTTTTGCGTTTATTTTACTAATAGGGAGTCAGAAATCAGAAGTTAGGAGTTAGGAGTTAGGAGTTAAAAGTTAGGAGCCAGGAGCTAGGAGTCAGAATAATTCTATATGACTGGCTGATGACTTGTCCTTTAAAGCCGGATTTGTGTCCGACTACGCTAATGTCCCGGATCGGCTAAACAAATAATCAGCTTATCTCATTTCAACTCCATTCCTTTATCGTTGGAGTCATCCTAACTCCTAACTCTGAACTCCTAACTCCTAACTGCTTTTTACTCATAATTCCCATAACCAAAAATTAGCAATGCCTCCTACCAACCAACAGTCTTCACCTAAACCCGCATCCAATCTGGATTTGTTTCCCATTCCTCAATCGTTCCTTTTACAAATAGGTACAGCGTCTATATTACTGCTGCTGATTACTGGAAAAACTACAGTAAGAGCACTAGAAGCCATAGGAGAAGCTAGTGAAGAATTATTTCGAGGCGATCGCCTACCCAATTTAGATTTCCCAGATGAACGCGAAATCAATCAAGATGAGAAGATATACACCAAATAATTATTTGCTCAGGAACAACCCAGCGAGCATTAAGTGCAAAACCTAGAACCGTAAACAGTAATTAGCTTTACAAGAATAGAGAATATGGGTTCCCTTTTATACTCTTCGTCTCAAACTGCTGATATATACCCGGTGTCGGAATTATTTTTGCGTCATCGTCTCCAGGTAGTGGAAGAATTGTGGGAGTCAGTTCTCCGGCAAGAATGCGGTCAAAATATGGTAGACTTGTTGCGTGAGTTGCGCGATCTATGTTCGCCAGAGGGACAAGCAACAAATGACCAAGCATCCTCAGCCGTAAAATTAATTGAACAACTAAATATCAACGAAGCAATTCGCGCGGCTCGTGCTTTCGCTCTGTATTTTCAGCTGATTAACATCATAGAGCAGGAATACGAACAACGGCAGCAATTGAGTCGTTATGAAGCAGAAACAGAGGCTATGGAGCCGGAAACACCGTCTAATGTTAACTATTCCTCCAATCAAAGAGAAGATGATGCGCCTGTTAGCAAGGGAATAGCAGCAGCCTTCCTGAAAAAGAATTATCTCGAAAAGGCGCAAGTCAAACCAAAAGGTACTTTTGCTGCCTTGTTTCCCTATTTATTCAAACTGAATGTACCACCCCAGCAAATTCAACGTCTAATTGCACATCTGGATGTGCGGTTAGTTTTTACAGCGCATCCGACGGAAATTGTTCGTCATACCATCCGGGATAAGCAGCGACAGGTGGTACAACTTTTGCAAAAACTGGATACCTTGGAAAATCACTCTGGGAGTACGCCAGGAGCATATCCTTGGGAAGCAGTAGATGTCCGCGAACAATTGCTCGAAGAGATTCGCCTGTGGTGGCGTACAGATGAACTTCACCAGTTCAAACCCACAGTGCTAGATGAAGTAGATTATGCCCTGCACTACTTCCAAGAAGTTTTATTTGATGGCATTCCCCAACTGTATAAACGTTTCAAACACGCTCTATCCAATACCTTTCCTTGGCTTGAACCACCGAGTAAAAACTTTTGCTCTTTTGGCTCATGGGTAGGCTCAGACAGAGATGGAAACCCATCAGTCACACCTGAAATCACCTGGAAAACAGCTTGCTATCAGCGCAAAATGGTGATCGGGAGATATATTCAGTCAGTGAAAAATCTGATTGAATTGTTGAGTGTGTCGATGCACTGGAGTGATGTTTTACCAGACTTACTGGAATCTCTAGAATTGGATCAGTCCCAATTGAGTGAAGTCTACGATGCACTGGCACTGCGTTATCGACAAGAACCTTATCGGCTCAAACTGGCTTACGTACTGAAACGGCTGGAAAATACTCGCGATCGCAATCTCGCTTTGTACAATCGGGAAACGCCAACAAATCAAGACAGTCCCCTATATCGTTCGGGTGCCGATTTTTTAGCAGAACTGCGGATGATTCAGCGCAACTTAACAGAAACAGGTTTAAGTTGTCGAGAATTAGAAAATCTGATCTGTCAAGTAGAAATTTTTGGCTTTAACTTGACACAGTTAGATATCCGCCAAGAATCATCCCGCCACGCCGATGCGCTCAATGAGATTCTGGAATACCTGCAAATATTACCCCAACCTTACAACGAACTATCCGAGGAGCAAAAAGTTGCTTGGCTTACAGGCGAACTGCAAACTCGCAGGCCATTAATTCCCGCAGAATTGCCATTTTCCGAAAAAACCAACGATGTAATTGAAACCTTTCGCGTCGTGCGATCGCTCCAACAAGAATTTGGTCTGAACATCTGCCAAACTTACATTATCAGTATGTGCCGCGACGTGAGCGACGTGTTGGAAGTATTGCTTTTAGCTAAAGAAGCCAGACTTTTTGACCCCGCCATTGCCGTCGGAACTATTCAAGTTATCCCCCTTTTTGAGACAGTAGAAGATTTACAACGCTCTAGAAGCGTCATGCGGAAACTGTTTGAACTGCCGTTATATCGCGCTTTATTAGCCGGTGGTTACGAACAGACAAAAACAGAAGGTGCAGACGGAAATTCACCCTCCCCTGCCCCCCCTGCCTCCCCTGCCCCGCTGCTCCCCTGCTCCCCTGCCTCCTCCATCACCCCCAACTTGCAAGAAGTAATGTTGGGGTATTCTGACAGCAACAAAGACTCTGGTTTTTTAAGCAGTAACTGGGAAATTCATAAAGCTCAAAAATCACTGCAACAAATAGCAGAAAATTACGATCTAAATTTGCGAATTTTCCACGGACGCGGCGGTTCTGTGGGACGAGGTGGGGGCCCTGCTTACGAAGCGATTTTGGCTCAACCAGGTCATAGTATCAATGGGCGAATCAAGATTACCGAACAAGGAGAAGTTTTAGCTTCCAAATATTCCTTGTTGGACTTGGCTTTGTATCACATGGAAACCATCACCACGGCTGTGATTCAAGCCAGCCTGCTGCGGACAGGGTTTGATGATATTGAACCCTGGAATGAGATTATGGAAGAATTAGCAGCGCGATCGCGTCAACATTATCGCGCCCTAATCTACGAACAGCCTGATTTTGTTGATTTCTTCCACGAAGTAACCCCCATTGAAGAAATTAGTCAACTGCAAATTAGTTCCCGTCCCGCTCGTCGTCCATCTGGTAAAAAAGATTTAAGCAGTCTGCGAGCTATTCCTTGGGTATTTAGCTGGACGCAAACCCGCTTTTTACTTCCTTCCTGGTATGGCGTTGGCACAGCCTTACAAGAATTTTTGAACGCAGAACCAGAAGAACACTTGAAATTACTGCGCTACTTTTACGTTAAGTGGCCGTTTTTCAAGATGGTGATTTCTAAGGCCGAGATGACTTTGGCAAAAGTAGATATGCAAATGGCACATCACTACGTCCAAGAACTCTCAAAACCAGAAGATCAACTTCGTTTTGCCAAGGTTTTTGACCAAATTGCTAGCGAGTTCTATCTGACAAGGGATTTGGTGTTAAAAATCACCGATCACAATCGACTGTTAGATGGCGATCCAATATTGCAACGATCTGTGCAGTTACGGAATGGGACAATTGTCCCCTTGGGATTTATTCAAGTTTCACTACTCAAGCGTCTACGGCAGTCCCAAAATACTACTGCTACTTCTGGAGTAATTCATTCTCGTTACAGCAAAGGCGAATTACTGCGAGGAGCATTGTTAACTATTAATGGGATTGCTGCTGGAATGAGAAATACAGGTTGATTGGGAATGGGGCATTGGGCATTGGGAATAGGGCGTTGGGCATGGGGCATAATGACCAATGACTAATAGACTTCTTGACATTGTGGGAAAAGGGTAAAGGTATAGAATTTTCCCAAATCCAGTAACCTTTAACCTTTGCCCAAAATCTTGGCATTTGTTACTTTTGCAAAATGTCTAATGACTAATGACTAATGACAAAAAATAGAATTTTAATTTGCACTTTTTTGGCGCTGTCATCAGGTTTTTTTGGCGCTTACACCAGTGGTCAAATCACTATGATGCTGCATAGCCAAAAGTGTCAAAACCAACCTTGGGGTTTAAAGGAGATGTGCAACGCTTGGATTACACCAGGAGCAATATGGCAAGGTAGCACAACAGGACTATGGACAGGAACTATCTTAGGGGCTTTTGTTGGTGGTGTGGTGACGCGACAAGCTCGTGATTAGTAAAGAGACCACGCAGTTGTAAGGACGCAAAGCCTTGCGCCCCTACAACAAATGTGGTTCAAATACATGAAAACTTCTGTAAACGTGAGTTCGGGCAACTTTGGTGTCAGTAACGCTGGTAAAATCTACCCATAGCGAAGAAGAGTAAATCACCATGCCTACCGAAACTAACCCAGGGAATCAAACTACTACAGGAGCTGATGCGATTGATGAAGCGATCGCACAGGGAATTGATTTTGATGGTTCTCCCATTCCACCTGCCAAGCTAGAACTTTATAGTAAAGTTATGGCGCTAGAAGCCAATAGACAGCGCAGTGGTGTATCTAATACTATGCGATCGCGCATTGTACGAATTGGCGCAAAACACATTGCCCAAGCAGAACTCGACCAATTACTTGTAGATGCTGGTTTCGCACCCCTAAAAGAAAAAGAAATTGCCTTTTTTTATAGTGGTAAATAATTGTTAATTTCGTACAACAGTTTTCATTTATTTGAACCAAATATGTTCTAGGGGTACAGCAATGCTGTGCCCTCGATTCTTTACCTCAAACATAGCAAATTGCCATCGATATTTTGGCTTCTTCAGTAATTTCCCGATGAGTTGAAAAGTGTATCTTCAGCAAGATATTGTCAACTTTCTCTTGTGTTTGAATTGGCAGATGGCTATATGTACTTAAGTAATAGCTGAAAGACTTGGAAAACTCATGTCAGAAACTACGTCAAATTCAGAAATGCAATACCGAGTTATCGGCAGTACAGGAGAGAAAGTTTCCGCCATCGGATTAGGTGGTTGGCACATCGCCTTGAAGCATGTTGATGAGGAACTAGGTATCCGAATTGTTAGAACCGCGATCGATCGCGGCATCACTTTTATGGATAACAGTTGGGATTACAACGGTGGAGTCAGCGAAATTCGCATGGGAAAAGCGCTCTTGCATGGCTATCGAGACAAAGTGTTCCTGATGACGAAAATCGATGGTCGCTCTAAAAAAGCAGCAACAAAACAGCTAGACGAATCACTGCAACGCCTGCAAGTTGATTGCATCGATCTGGTTCAGCACCACGAAATCCTGCGGCACGAAGACCCGCATCGAGTTTTTCACGAAGAAGGGGCGAATGCTGCCTTGATTGAAGCACGGAAAGCTGGCAAACTCCGATATATAGGTTTTACTGGGCATAAAGACCCCTATGTTCATCTGCATATGCTGGAAGTTGCAGCCACTAACGGGTTTAAATTTGATACAGTGCAGATGCCTCTAAGTGTGATGGATGCCCACTACCGAAGCTTTGAAAAGCTGGTTTTACCAGAGTTAGTTAAACAAAACATCGGCGTTTTGGGAATGAAAAGCTTGGCAAACGGTATTCTTTTACGGTCAAATACTGTAACGCCAATTGAATGTTTACACTATGCTTTGAATCTGCCCACATCAGTTGTGATTACCGGAATTGACAGTATGGAGATTCTAGAGCAAGCTTTTGAAGCAGTGCGGACGTTCCAGCCAATGAACGACGAGCAAGTGCGATCGCTCTTAGCAAAAACGGCAGAAGCGTCATCACGCGGCGAGTTTGAGCCTTTCAAAACTTCATCAATCTTCGACAGCACTGCTCAAAATCAAGATTGGCTGGGAGAAGAACCACAGGGCATCCAGGAATTGATGTCAGCATCAAGAAAATAAACTCAATACCAATATATTTTGAATTCTAGAAACTTGATTAATGAATTTAAAATTATAAAAACTATGGAGCGATCACCACAGAAACTATAACGAAAATTGCCAAAGAACGTGAATATCTTGATATGATTCTGGTTTTATGCATTAAATAAATCCAGAATCATATCAAAATTAGCACGATTAATATTGCTAATGCAGTATTTGAGCGGATCGTAAGACCTCGCGATACGTGTGGAAACCATGAGGTTGAAGCTGATTCAGGAAGACTCAGCCTTACTTTATGTAGTACTAGAGTAATCAAGATGTATTATAAGCGTATAAATGATACATTTTAACCATCTATAAAATACTACGCCGCAGTAATCTGATTCTCTTAGGATTACTATTGTCATGAATACTACGACTTTCTCTCAACTCAAGTCACATAGTAATATTTAATACATAGTTCATCAATTATTAGCCATTCTATGCTTATCCATCAGCACAATTAATCACGGGATCGCTTGCTGTATTCTTCATGATTTGTTACAAAAGTACAAAGAACTTCTAGAGACCCAAAACCACATGTTCGGCGGACTTACTGGTTTACAAGATCCTAAAGGCACAGATTGGGGAGAGCGAATGCTCAACACAGTCGCCAGCCAAACGATTCGCCACCTGTTTAGCACGAGCGAGTCAGTAGAAGTCTTTGTGCGCTGCTATCCTTCCAGCAAGCTCTTGCAAGGCAGCATTGATAGCTTCAAAATGAGCGGCCGTGGCTTGGTGATTCGGAGAGATTTTGCGGTTGAGGAGATGTCGTTTGAAACTGATGCGGTGGCGATTGACTTCGGCTCGGTTTTAAAGGGCAAACTTAGCCTTAAGCAACCTACTCAAGCGATCGCTCAAGTAATCTTATCAGAAGCAGGCATAAACCAAGCTTTTAATGCAGAACTGGTGAAAAAGCGCTTGCTTAACCTCACCGTACCATCACTGACAGAATTATCTGGTGGAGAACCAGTCTCCTTTACAGATGTTCAGGTACAGCTATTGCCAGAAAATCGCTTACAGCTTGTAGCAAAAGCAGATTTAAATAATGGCGAACTCGTACCCCTGAACATGATTTTAACTGTAGGTATTGAAAGACGGCGGCGAGTTTCTTTCAAAGATCCGAAAATTCAACTTGACCAAGTGCCAGAAGGGCAACGGGAAATCTCGCAAACCTTGAGCGTAGCACTGGTAGAAATTTTAGATAATATGGTCGATTTGGATCGTTTTGATCTTGATGGAGTGAAAATGCGCCTCAACCGATTAGAAACTGAAGGTCAAAAAATTATTTTCAGTGGATATGCTGAAATTGAACGTATTCCAAATAGTCCTTAATCCAAAATTATAGGCAAAAAATTAAAGTATAGTGAAGCTTTAAACAAATTAAATACCGCCTAGATGATTCTAGACGGTAATTTAAATCTTTAGTTTTTGAAGAAAGTTAGGAGTTATTAATAACTCCTAACTTTTAACTTTTTATCTTCCCACACCTACATACTGGAATCCAGCGCGGATCATTGCTTCGGGATCGAGGAAGTTACGACCGTCGATGATAACGGGGTGGGCCATCAGTTTCGCCATCTTCACATAGTCCAGAGTGCTGAATTGCTGCCATTCGGTGACAAGTACTAAGGCATCACAGCCGTCAGCGAGTCTTTCGGCATCGGTTTCTACTAGCACACCAGAAAGTCCATGACGTAGACCTGTTTGGGAAACAATGGGGTCATAGGCTTTAACTTTAGCTCCCAGTCGGTTTAGCTGCTCAATTAGGTTGAGTGCTGGGGCGTCGCGCAAGTCGTCGGTATCGGGCTTGAAGGTCAGTCCGAGTAGTCCGACTGTTTTGCCTTTGAGAATTTTTAGAACTTGTTGGAGTTTTTCCAAAGCAATCAACCGCTGACGTTCGTTGACACTGACAGCAGATTTCAGTAGCTGGGCTTCATAACCATAGTCATCAGCAGTGTGAATTAGAGCAGAGACATCTTTGGGAAAACAAGAACCACCCCAACCAATACCAGCTTGTAAAAACTTGTTACCAATGCGGGAATCTAGACCAATACCTCTAGCTACTTGGGTGACATCAGCACCAACGCGATCGCAAATATTAGCAACTTCGTTAATAAAACTAATCTTAGTGGCTAAAAAGGCATTAGCAGCGTATTTAATCATCTCCGCCGAACTCAGGTCTGTTGCCAGAATTGGCACTGGGGGTAAAGATTGATCGTCAGCGTACTTGCGTTCTACAATTGGGGCATATAGTTGTTGCATTAAAGCTACTGCTCTTTGGCTATTGCCTCCTAGTACGATGCGATCGGGGTTAAAGGTGTCGTGAACTGCCGAACCTTCACGCAAAAACTCTGGGTTGCTGACTACATCAAACTCGGCTACAAATTCAGGTAATTTCTCATCACTCGGCACTCCACCTGCGGGTATCAGTGTTTTCTGCCGCTCTGCAACACCATCTAGAACAAGCATCCGCACCCAGTCACCTGAGCCAATGGGTACTGTAGATTTATTCACTATGACTTTATAACCACCGTTGAGATTTTCCCCAATCCCACGGGCTACAGCTTCGACGTAACGAGTATCACTTTCACCAGTGGGTAAAGGTGGCGTTCCCACAGCAATAAACAGAATTTCTCCGTGGGAAACTCCAGCAGCAAGATCGCTAGTAAAATGAATCTTCTCTGTTTGAATGGCAGACTGCATAATTTCTGAGAGTCCCGGCTCAAAAATTGGAGACTGCCCAGACTTCATTAACTTAACTTTTTCTTCGTTGTTGTCTACGCAAATTACATCATGCCCAATATGAGCCAAGCAAGCGCCTGTAACTAAACCAACGTAACCAGTACCAATAACGCAAACACGCATTTATTTAACTCCTCACTTATTTGGGTTTAATCTTCAAAAAGAAATTATCAATTTTACATTTAGACGCTTGGGAAAAATCAGCAACTAAATATACTAGCTACCGATGGGGTTAGCCTGCATGAAAATTTAGAGCGACGCTAGACGTAACTCAGGTGGTTGAATTATTGACATCGCTTTGAATGCGATCGCGAAAATCTTCTATTGTTAGTTTTAAACCCTCTTGTAGAGGAATGGTAGGTTCCCAATTTAACCAAGTTTTTGCCTTTGTGATATCAGGCTGGCGACGTCGGGGATCGTCCGAAGGTAGTGCCTCGAATTTAATCTGCGCGTCTGGATTGATCATATTTTGCACAGTTTGTGCCAATTGTAAAATCGTGTATTCACCAGGATTACCCAGATTGACTGGGCCAATGTAGTCGCTATTCATTAGGCGGATGAATCCTTCTACCAAATCGGAAACGTAGCAGAAACTACGAGTTTGCGAACCATCACCGTACACGGTTAAAGGATTACCCTGCAAGGCTTGAACTATAAAGTTGCTCACCACCCGACCATCATTTTCTAACATTCTCGGTCCGTAGGTGTTGAATATCCGCACAACTCGAATATCAACTTTATTTTGCCTGTAGTAATCAAATGCTAGAGTCTCAGCAATTCTTTTACCTTCGTCATAGCACGAACGTATTCCAATGGGATTGACGCTACCTCTATACTCTTCAGTTTGGGGATGAATTTCTGGATCTCCGTATACTTCACTAGTGGAAGCTAAGAAAAACCTCGCTTTCACACGTTTAGCTAGCCCCAACATATTCAGTGTTCCCATCACGTTGGTTTTAACGGTTTTAACTGGGTTGTACTGGTAATGTACTGGTGAAGCAGGACAAGCTAAATGATAAATTTGATCGACTTCTAACCGAATTGGTTCGGTAATATCGTGACGGATCAATTCAAAGTACGGATGGTCTAACCATTTCAAAATGTTGCGTTTATGACCAGTGTAAAAATTATCCAAGCATATTATTTCATGCCCAGCAGCCATTAGTCGGTCGATGAGATGGGAACCAATAAACCCAGCACCGCCCGTCACCAAAATTCTCATAGTTTCCCAGTTACTTACAAATATTTTCAGTAGCTATTGCACTTACTTTTAGATTACCCACCTTGGGCACAAAAATACAAAACAAAAAAAAATAACAAGGCTCAATCAAAAATTGTTGTTGAACTTACCTATTTTTTCACAGTTGTAGTTTTGTTATATTTTTACCTGTTTTCTTAAGAATTTAATTAGCAAAATAACAGAAATTGTTTAAAAGTTGTTTGTTGTTCAGCCGAACTTTATCAAATCTTCAAAAATATAAAGTATTTTTACGGTTATCAAGTTTTTAATTGGATACAAAAAATTAGTCGAGATGGCGTTGACACTCGCGCTACAAATATATCCAAATAATACAGATGTAAATCCCTACAGCTTATTCATTTATTAGCAATATTTTCGGAAATTTGATGCCTCCGGCGGACTATTCTAATGCAGCCCAGGTTTACTTACTTGAACTGTATTCTGCTTTACATCATACAGCAGATGTAATGCTGCTAGCCGTGGTAGACATAATTAAATTTGTGCTTTGAGTGCGTTGCGGTTCTCCAAGCATAATAATTGAGCAGGTGAGTTGTCTGGCTAACTGGGTTGTGACATCGCTAATGGCTAACCCTCCAGGACTGGTACGATTACGTATAAAAGGTAAAACTACTAAATCATATAATCTTGCTGCCTGTAAAATCGCTTGGGCAACATTTTCGTGAGCGATGATTTGAATTTCTGGGGCATTGGCTAAAGCCAATTTAGATACCAATAAGGAGAGATGCGATCGCCTCCAAGCAATTTTACTAGAACTAGTACGGCGATCGCACACATTCAGCACAGTAATGTGGCTCTGATTTGCCTGTGCTAGCAGCTGGGCAAATTGTACGGGTTGTAATGTTGGTGCTGTTAAGTTTTCTATTGGTACTAAGATCCGCTGAATTTTTTTCGGTGATTCTACTAGACGTGTCACTGCTACTGGACAATGAGATGCCCAAAGCACACCATCAATCACATTCCCAAATAAACGCGCTCGTAACCCAGTCCGTTTACCCCAACCCATAACAATTAAATTAGCCTTTTGTTCGCGAGCCGCTCTGCTAATTCCTTGAGCAAAAGCATCATCGATTCGCAGCATTGGTTCTGCGGCTACGCCCAAGGTTCGACTTTGTGTCGTGGCTTTATTCAATAACCACTCACTCCGTTGTAGAGACGCTTCTAACTGGGGCGCATCCATGTGAGCAGCAGCAGTAGCGATCGCCAGGGGTATAATTTTGCCATGAGACTGACGTGCTAATAACGCTGCCATTTCAATCAAATGCTGCTGGGTCTGAGGATTATATATAGGTACGACTATAGTAAAAGCATTGTCTGTTTTTGATGCATTCTCCTCAGCTAGGGGTGGTGCTGGATCTTCATCTGGTGGGGAATTCAAACTCACAGCTATTCGACTAGTTATCAACGGCCCCAAGGTTGATGTGACCACCATTAAAACAATCACACTATGTAATACTTCTACTGGCAGCAACCCAGACTGATATCCCACTAAAGTTGCTGCTAACGTTGTACCAACCTGGGGTAGTGACAGCGACCACATCGTTAGCATTTCTTGCCATTTATAGCGGTAAACCAGTTTTGTCAACAAAGCTGCGATCAATTTACTGATAATCAAACCAACTACGACCGACAGCGTTAATTTGAGCGTGTTCAGATTATTCACAAAGGCGGGTAAATCGATCAGTAAGCCAAGGTCAACAAAGAAAATAGGAATGAACAGCACACTGCCAATAAATACCACCTTTTCTTTGACTGGGCCTTCACCCACAGCTTCATTCACTGCCAAACCCGCTAAAAAAGCACCAACAATTTTTTCTACCCCAATCAATTGAGCGCCCACAGCTGCCAGAAACACAGAAAGCAACACAAATAAAAACTTGTTTCCTTCATCGTCTCCAGACCGTTTGAAAAATTCTTTGCCTGCCCAATCAAAGCCTGTCACAACGGCCACAGAGTAAATAATTAACCAACCAGACAAAGTGAGTAGTTTCGCAAAGCTGAATGCTTCAGTATGAGAGACAGCTACACAAATGGCTAATATTAGTACTGCACCAATGTTTGTAAAAATCGTAGCTCCAATGGTGACAGTAACAGCTTCGTTGTTTATTACTCCCAAACGGCTGATTATGGGGTATGCCAAAAGGGTATAGGAAGCAAATAAAGAGCCAATTAAGATTGAAGTATTCCAGCCATAGCCGAAAATCAGCCCTACTAAGGTTCCCATGAGTAGGGGTACACTGAAAGTAAAACTAGCAAACCCAAAAGCACGACTTTTTTTCCGGCGAAACTGTTCTAAATCAATTTCTAGCCCAGCGACAAATAGCAAATAAATTAACCCAATGTCTGATAGTAGGTTAATCATGGGTGAGTCAGACTGAAAAAGATTCCAACCTGAGGGCCCAAGTACTAGCCCTGAGAAAACCAAACCCACTAATCCTGGTAATCTTAGCCGCTCAAACATGATGGGTATAACTAAGATGACCACCAGCAAAATAGCAAAGGGAACAATTGGTTCTTTGCCAAGAACTTGGGAAGTTGGTTCCAGAACAAGAACTTGTGATATTAGTTCCATATATAGGAATTGAAGGGGCTATGGTAAAACAGCGATTACCTTGGAGGCGATCGCCCGATCAATATGAATAAATAGGGAAGCCACCTGACAAAAAATCAAAAATCTTCTTAATTTACACTAACTAGGCAATTATTTAAGAATTAACTACCTACGGGTGGATTTGACTCAAAATGAATCGTAAGCGATCGTAGTCGTCTTTAAGTAGCACACTTAAACTACGTCCAGCTTTAATTAGCCATTGTCGGTCAGCTTTGCGTAACTGGTATACATCTCGAATGGCAGCTGCGGCTAAAGACTCGATTGGCGCACCATTTATACACAGCAGTGTCCGTAAAAAATCTAGTTCTTCAGTAAATTTAATGATAGCTTCTGGTTCACATCGATAAACAGCTTGATGAATTTGCGGGGGACGGGGTGGAAGATACTGATATACTCTTTGGTTATAACTTTGATTTTGCGAAGATAGTTCAAATCCCACGATCGCAGCCCTAAATTCTGTGCGGAGCATGGCAAATATTTGGGGTTGTTCCTCTCGTAAATCTTGCAAGGACAACCCTAATGCCCTCGCCCTGTGTACGGAATCTATGGGCATAGTTGTGGCATAATACACTACAGCATAAATTTGATTGCCAGATTCTTCATCTACAGAACAGACCCAACTACCAAAGGGTGGCATCGAGGGAAAGCTTAAATCTTCCGGTTCTAAACACTGAGCTAAAAATTCGGTACTAGTAGTTTCAATCACCTCCGCAATGTGGTTGGGATGGCGATCGCCAGTGGCAAACTGTGGTAGGGGGAGGCGCATAGTAATTTAGTCATTAGTCATTCGTCATTAGTCATTAGTTTTTGCCAAATGACAAAGAACAAATGACTAATGACTAATCTTATTTGGCTTTTTTACGTCCGGCGGTAGTTTCTACGAGTTCCAATTCGCTCAGACGGAAGGTAACTAATTTATCCCAGTTACCACCTTCAAATAATACGGCTACTTTGCCATCACTCACCCGTTGCACGAGTCCTTCGTAGCGATAATAGGTATCTGCGGGATTCTTAATACGAACAGTTGCTCCAGGCAGAATCATTTTTTTAGCCTCGTTTGTTTCCTTTTAATAGCTTAATACTTGTTAATAGTCATTTGTCATTAGCGAAGGACAAAGGACAAATGACTAATGACGAATCAATAATACTTCTGTTTTTGTCGAAAATTTGCTACCGATTCTACTATTCCCAAGGAAATGAAGTTGGTCAGCATTGCAGAACGTCCATAACTCATCCAAGGTAGGGGAATTCCTGCCACAGGTGCTAACCCAACAGTCATACCAATGTTGACAATCAGCTGAAACACAATCATGGACAAAACGCCAATAGCCAACAAAGAACCAAAGTTATCTTTGGCGGTTTGGGCAATATGCAGTAGACGGAAGCAAATTAAGCAGAAGACAAACAGTACTAACAAACAACCGACAAAACCAAATTCTTCCCCTACTGCGGAGAAAATAAAGTCTGTATGCTGTTCTGGTACAAAATTCAGTTGCGTCATGGGCCCCTTGAACAGACCCCATCCCCAGATTTCACCAGCACCAATAGCAATGCGAGATTGGATTAAGTGATATCCAGCACCGAGTGGATCGTGATCGGGATTCATGAATACAGTCAGACGGTCTTTTTGATACTCTTTCAAAACATGGTTCCAAGCGAAGACTCCTAATTCGCCACCCAGGATATTGAGAGTCCATGCACCGATAGCACCTAAACCAAATCGACGCCAGGGAAGAGTTTGCCAGCCTACAATAGCCATTGCAACTGACCAAACTATCCCTAATGGGCCAAAAGATAGTTCTTTGAATAAAACTATTGGTGCTGTTAAAGGCCAAGAGATACTAAACAAAATGGCGGCAACCACCGGAGAAATCATCAGAATTAACCAGCCTGGGTTAGCATTTGCCCAGTAAAGCATTCCTAAGACGATCGCACCAAATACCAGTGATGTTGCTAAATCTGGCTGTAAAAATACTAGTCCCCAAGGTATAGCGGTGATTGCCAAAACGCGGAAAACACCTTCGAGGCTAGAAGCAGTCCGCCTGTGTAGCAAAGCTGCTAATGTGATAATCATGCCGACTTTGGCAAATTCTGAGGGTTGCACGTTAAAACCGGCGATACTAATCCACCGTTGTGCCCCTTTGGCGCTAGTACCAGCAATCATCACGGCAATTAAACTGAAGTTCGTCAGTGTGTATGTTACCCAGTGCCACTGCATCAAGAGTTCGTAACGAATGCGAGATAAAAATAGGGCTATAAGCACGCCGATACCCGCTACCATCCAGTGCCACCACCAGTCAGTTACTGGCTGCTTCAGTTCCGTACTGAGAATCATCAGGCCGCCAAAAATACTAACAGCAATCGGCAAACAAAAAAGTAGCCAATCTACATGCTGCCAGGGCTTAACCCAAGACTTCCAGCGAATTTTGGGGAGCGATCGTTTTAACAACATTGTGCCAGTTTAGACTTTAGCTTTAATTGTTGGGGTTTGGGAATTGGTCAATAATCAATATTTATTCTTCCCCAACTTCTCTAATCCCTAACACCCAATTTCTAGTATTCCCAAGCTATAGCCCAGGAAGTAGATAGAAATATAAAATTTATAATTATGTCAGGGCAGCAACTGATACTTTACCAGCAATGGTAAGAGCGATCGCTATTAATGCTTTGGCTGAAGCTGAATCTGGATCGCCAACAACTATCGGTACACCACTATCACCACCAACTCGCGTGGAAATTTCTAGCGGCACACACCCCAAGAGTGGCACTCCCAATTCCGCAGCTGTTTTGGAGCCACCACCGGAACCAAAGATGTCATATTGCTTATCTGGTCGATCGGGGGGGATAAAATAGCTCATATTTTCCACGATCCCCAATACTGGAACATTCATTTGCTGGAACATCCGCAATCCCTTGCGAGAATCTAACAGAGCTACGTTTTGCGGTGTGGTGACAATTACTGCTCCTGCCATCGGCACTGCTTGTGTTAAAGTTAACTGAGCATCTCCGGTTCCCGGTGGCATATCTACAATCAAATAATCCAGTTCTCCCCACTGCACTTGATAGAGAAACTGGCGAATTACACCATTGAGCATAGGCCCCCGCCAAATTACTGGTTGATCTCGGTCAATCAAAAAGCCCATTGAAACTAATTTGACGCCGTGATTAAAAGCAGGTTCCAGGATTTCACCTGTTTCAGTAGAACGCACAGTAATTTGAGCATCAGACAAACCCAGCATGGTTGGGTCATTGGGCCCGTAAATATCAGCATCTAGCAAGCCGACTTTCGCCCCAGTTTGGGCTAGAGCCACTGCAACATTTACCGCCACGGTACTTTTACCAACGCCACCTTTACCGCTGGATACAGCAATGATATTTTTGACTCCAGAAATACCAGTGCGGTCAGGTAAACTTTTTTGCTGTGGTGTTTCTGCTGTCACTTCTATGCTGACATCTGTCACGCCTGGAAGTTTTTTGACAGCTTTCTGACAGTCTTCGACAATAAATTCACGTAAAGGACAGGCAGGGGTGGTTAACACTAAAGTGAAACTAACCTTACCACCATCAATTTTTACGTTGCGAATCATATTCAGTTCTACCAGACTTTTACGAAGTTCTGGGTCTTCCACTGGTCGCAAAATTTCTAAGACAGAGCGGGAATCGAGGACATCGTACATAAAAATTCAAAATTCAACAAAATGAATAAATACACTTGTGGGGAACATCTTAGCTATTAACTGGATGCCTTCTTAAGTAAGGTCAGCTTAGTGTTATCACTGTTACTGCCGTGATAAAACTTAGCAAATTGCATTATTACCTAATAGAATCTTAACTTTCTTTGGGCATTAGGCATTGGGAGTGCTGAGTGCTGTTAGCGGAAAGATAAGGTTTAGCCCGTGCTGAGTTAGGAGTTAGGAGTTAAGAGTTAAGAGTTAGGAGTTTTGTTTATCTCCTTGTCCTCTTGTCCCCTCATCTCCCTGCCCCCTGCTCCTCTGCTCCCTTGCTTCTTCCCCAATCCTCACTACCTAAAAATCAAAACAACTGTCATTAAGGGATTTTTTATTACCAGATACCGCTGGTAATGCCGTCTTTTCTACTGCCTCGACTAAAGATCGTGCAACTCTGTCTGCATAAGGACGGGATAAAGACCAAATCAGGGGTGATAACCAACCCCGTAACGTTACAGAATAAGATAAACAAGTACCACAAACCGTTGACTCTACTTGGTAAGTTACTCGTTCCTCTATTCCAGGAATCGCCATCACTCGGATACTCAGCATCTCTCTGGGATTGACGCGTTCCACAAAAATTCTGATGGGAATCGGCGAAAAGCGTGTTACAGCTTGAAAAATTAATCCTGGTTTGGGTACTAATCCGTGGGGAACATTAGTACTCTTAAGTTGTGGATGCCAAGAAACATCTGTTAAGTCAACCACTTTTTGCCACAGTTCATCTACAGAAGCAGAACTAATCTCTCGATATGTCCACACCAGAGAAGCGCAAAACCGACGACGTTTGCGGTGGATGAATTTGGATAACCAACCTTGCATTTTCCTAATCCTCCTCCCTAGATACTTTCTGGGAAATCTGGTATGGTGTGCAACTACGAGCAATTGCTAAATTAAAACTTTCTCAAAAATGTCCTAAACATAGCAAGCCTCGATTTGGTAAAGACCCTAACAGCCGACATCAGCAATATGGCAAAGTTCTGAGTAGACCAGTCAAATCCTTGATACCTCAAGCTTAAGACTAAAATTTAGTCTTTATACCAGAATATTCCAATTCAGAATTTCAAAAAAAATTAATTCAATATACAAGCCTATACGCATTTGAGGGAAAATAACTCTAGTGATGCCCATCAATCGGATAAATGCCTAACCCAGGAAGAAAAAAGCGGGTTGGGCAAATAAAGCTAGATTGTTGGCGCTTGTTTCCCTCAAATTTTAAAATGAAAAATTTGTGGCTTTCTGGAAATTGTAATTTAGGTTCGGGAATCTATGTTGACCAACTCGCAAACACCAACTGTAGAAGCAGAATCATCAAAGTCTTTGCCAGCACCTGATGCCCAGACTAGGGTCAGTCAGTTTATGAAACAACTGCAAGACGAAATTACCGAATCATTAGCGAAACTAGATGGTGTGGCTAAATTTAATGAAGATAGTTGGGAACGCCCAGAAGGAGGGGGAGGGCGATCGCGCGTACTGCGAGATGGTGCAATATTTGAACAAGCCGGTGTAAACTTTTCTGAAGTTCAGGGTTCCCATTTGCCACCTTCAATTTTAACCCAACGCCCAGAAGCCGCAGGGCATGGCTTTTATGCCACAGGGACTTCAATGGTATTACATCCTCGCAATCCTTATGTGCCCACAGTTCATCTCAATTATCGCTACTTTGAAGCGGGGCCAGTGTGGTGGTTTGGTGGCGGTCTAGACTTGACACCTTATTACCCCTTTGCTGAAGATGCGGCACATTTACACAAAACATTAAAGCAAGCTTGCGACCAACACCACCCAGAGTATTACCCGGTGTTTAAGCGCTGGTGTGATGAATATTTCTATCTCAAGCATCGTGATGAGACACGGGGTGTCGGTGGTCTATTTTTTGATTACCAAGATGGCCAAGGTGCTTTATACCGCGGCCCAAATCCCAGTGGGGAAGCTGCCATTTATAGCAACCAGGTGGGAACACCAGCAACCCGTAATTGGGAAGATTTGTTTGGCTTTGTACAAGGCTGTGGCAGAGCATTTTTACCAGCTTACGTACCAATTGTAGAACGGCGACATGGGATAGAGTATGGCGATCGCCAACGGAATTTTCAACTCTACCGCCGAGGACGGTATGTAGAATTTAACTTGGTTTATGACAGAGGTACTATTTTTGGTCTGCAAACCAATGGACGCACCGAATCAATTCTCATGTCCCTACCTCCTTTAGTGCGCTGGGAATATGGCTATCAACCGGAACCCAATTCCCCCGAAGCCGAGTTGTATAAAACCTTCCTTAAACCTCAAGATTGGATCAACTGGACACCACATTAATTGGGCATTGGGCATTGGTTATTAATTCTTTATCCCTCACTTCCTCATCTCCCCCACCTTTCTCATCTCCCTATGTCCCATGCCCCATGCCCTATTCCCAATGCCCTATTCTCCACTATTTTGGTGAGTTATAACTACTAAAGTTAAGCACTTAGCCGAAAAAGGTGACAAATTTAGCTATAGCTTGTTAATCTCAAGTGACAGCATTAGAAAATTCTGTCACCAGTTAATCTTAAAAGGAATGCCACGGGGAGGGCTTTAGTGATTCATATAGACCAAAAAACTTATACAACCCAAGACGGAAACACCGTTATCGTCTTGACACCATCAGGCCGTCTGGATATCACCACTGCTTGGCAATTTCGCCTGAAGTTACAAGAGTGTATTTCCAAACTCAGTCGCCATGTGGTTGTAAATCTGGCTCAGGTAAATTTTATTGATAGTTCTGGTCTTACATCTTTGGTAGCTGGAATGCGTGATGCTGATAAAGTCAAGGGCAGTTTCCGCATCTGTAATGTACATCCAGAAGCCAAACTCGTGTTTGAAGTGACGATGATGGATACTGTTTTTGAAATCTTTGAAACAGAAGAGGAAGCTTTAGAAGGTGTACCTCGTAGCATTGCTAGCTAAAAAACAGTTAGAAGTTAGGAGTGAGGAGTGAGGAGTGAGGAGTGAGGAGTTAATTCAAAATTCATAACTCATAACTCATAATTCATAACTTTATCTTATTGAATACTGATTTCGCTTGGTGTAGCGATAAGGCCCCATAATCGCTCCCCAGGTTGCTTTTCCAGTTGCGGGATCGATTCCTTTGTCGTAGCTGTGAAATTCTGTCGCTGTAGCTGCAAAACCTAAAGAAACATGGATGCTATTGCCAAGATAAGTAAAGCTACAACGAGTCTCTGGAAGTGGGGTAGCGGTAAACTTATAGCGATCGCCAGCTAGTTCCTCCTGAGTAACTGTTAGGATACAACCTGGTAGTAAATCTAATTGTTCGGATGTCAGTGTGTTTAATAGAGCAGGATTATCACCTGCGCCTTTTAATCCACCTGGATCTTGAGGCATATAATATTGAACTTCCACCGTTGCGTCAGAGTCGCTGCTTTGACGCAACCGGATAATTCGTTGGCGATAAGGTTGATCTAAGGTATTAACGTTAGCCTGTTCAGCAAATAAGGTGATGCTATCTTCTAGGAACAGATTAACTGGTCTTTGCCACAGACGGAGGTGGACATACCAAACTGGTTCTGCTATGGCTTGTTCCCGATTATCAAATTCACCAGCTAGGTACTCACCTAAAGCAATTAACTGTGGCGAGAAGTTCATAAGTACAATAAATAAATCATTAAGGATAATAATTTTCGGCTAATTTTTTAGGAGAAAAGGTCTGATCTCCTGTAGCTATCAGCTTATAAAATACTTCTAATGTGTATATATTGTAAATGAAACCGTTACCCGCTAAAAGCTCAACTTGGCAAAGTAGCCTTTAAGCGAGAAAATAAAGATACGTCGCCCTTAACATTTCTTTTTTCTTTGTGAATAACGTCCGTACAGTCTCTGATACAAAGCGAACTTTCTACAATCTTCACACCCGTCCGATCAACACTATTTATCGTCGGGTAGTAGAAGAATTGATGGTGGAAATGCATCTGCTGTCAGTAAATATCGATTTTAGCTACAATCCAATTTATGCCTTGGGTGTCGTCACTACTTTTGATCGCTTCATGGAAGGCTATCAACCAGAACGGGATCAAGAATCAATTTTTAACGCCTTATGTCAGGCTATAGAAACAGATCCGCAACAATATCGACAGGATGCCCAGAGATTGCAAGCTGTAGCTAAAGGTTTACCAGTTAAAGATTTAATTGGGTGGCTGGGTCAAACTACTTACTTAGATAGAGATGCTGACTTGCAAGCAACCCTACAAGCGATCGCCAATAATCCTAACTTTAAATACAACCGTTTGTTCGCAATTGGTGTATTTTCGTTATTAGAACAGTCAGATCCCGAATTAGTCAAAGACGAAAAGCAACTCACTGAGGCGCTAAAAGCGATCGCTGCTGGCTTGCATCTTTCTGATGACAAACTCAACAAGGATTTGGAGTTATACCGTTCTAACCTAGACAAAATGGCGCAAGCGCTAGTGGTGATGGCAGATATCCTCTCAGCCGATCGCAAAAAACGCGAGCAACGTAAACAACAATCAACTACTCCAGTTGCTCCTCCAAGTTCCAACGAATAGTTAGAATTTGGCAGTGATGAGTTAGGAGTTATGAGTGAGGAATTGTTAATAACTCCTAACTCCTAACTCTTTGCTTTATACGCCCAATATTTTGTAGATTAAGCTGTTAATTATAGTCAGCGTAAATGCCCCAATAACAGCACTCCAAATCCCATAACGCAAGCGAAAGCCCTCGACTAACCAAGCAGCAATACTAAAACAAACCACGGCAATCATAAATGTGAAAATGCCAGATAATAAGTCTAATGTGAGTAGATTTGGTACTGCAAAAATGAGGCTTAAAATTGGTCTGACTATTGCTGTCACGATACCAAGCACTGCGGCAGAAAGAAACGCTTTACCAGGAGTATCAATTTCAACTCCCAAAGGCAACTTACTAATTATCAACAAGCTGATAGCTGTTACGACCCAAACAATTAAAAGCGTTACGATGTTCATGCCACAACCCCTGATACTAATTAGTAGTTTGTAATTCGTAATTCAGACACACTGAAATACGCTTAATATAAGCGCTTTTCAATCTGTTAACCTATTTAGACATCCTTCTCCAATTTGGTATGAAATGTGGATGGTAATTGGTGATAAATTGCTCAATCTATAGGTGGAAAAATCTTTAAAGCTCAACCAATTATTTGTAAATTAGCAGTTTTTTTTTATCTAGCCGAAATTTATTCTAGATATCTTTAGGTTTGGGAAAAGACTTGCAGGGGAGGTGATGAATGGGGGACAAGGGGACAAGGGAGAAGAAGGAGTGGGGAGCAGGGGGAGAAATCAATTCAAAATTCAAAATTCAAAATTCAAACATTGTAGAACTTCTGCCTCCAGTCTCCTCTTTCCCAATGCCCAATGCCCCATGCCCCATGCCCAATTCCCCTTTCCCTATCTCATCTTTTAAGAGGAGGTTGGGTTTGTTTGGGTGCTACAGGCGCTTGAGGCGCTGGTGAGTTAGGAACTACGGGAGAAATGCCAGGATTGATAGGACTGATGCCTTGTCCAGCTGGAGGCTGAGTGATGCTAGGAAAGGGCACAGAATTAGGTGCTAAGGGGAATTTTGGGGTAATATTCCCTTCGGGATTGATTCCTGGTACTGCACCAGTTCCAGGATTGATTGGGAAAGAGGGGACAGTAGGCTGGTTAGGCGAGTTTATGGATGGTTGAGATGGGCCAGGAATAATTCCCAAAGAAACGCGATCGCCCCCTACTTGTCGTAGCAAATCTAATGTCTCAATCACATCATTGTAAGTTGCTGTGCGCGAAGCATTCAGCACAACAACAGCATTAGGGTTTGCTTGGAGATACTGTTTTAAACTCTGTCTCAAATCTTCCTGTTTTACAGGCTGTTTTTCTATGTAAGTATTGCCCACAGCATCGATGGTAACAATCACACTTCCACTTTGTGACGTTATTCCAGAGACTGTACTGGGGCTGGCTTTAGGCAAATCAACATTTATTGCCTGTTGCCGTGTAAATTGTAAAGCCGCTAATAAAAAAAATGTCAGGATACAAAAAACGACATCAATTAAAGGGATGATTTGAATTTGGACTTCTTCAATTGGAGTATGTAGATTAACTTTCATGTCTCATTCACAAACCTGGTTTGGGGGTTGAATTATTGACTATTAATTAGGTGTATTCGGGGGTTCAGGAGGTTCAGAAACTCTAGTCTTTCCTGGCTTGCGGGGTGGAGTGAAATTTTCTGGCACAATTGCTGATGTCCTATTGCTAAAGTCAGGAGGAGACTGGCGATAGAGCAATTCCATCTCATTCCCTGCCTTCCGAAAAACTTTGACTTGGTTGACTACAAAACTTTGAAATAGACGGTAAAATACCAAACTAATGATGGCAACTATTAGCCCACTTGCCGTACTAATTAAGGATTCACCAATACCAGTAGTCACCCCAGCGGTAGATTCAGTTCCCAAATCGCCAATCCGAATTGAGCGCAGAGAGTGGATTAAACCCAAAACTGTACCCAACAATCCTAGCAACGGCGCTAGAGCAATCACCGCTTCTAAAAGTTTTTCGCCCCTACGCATCCCAGCTAATTCGTCTTCTGCTGTAGCCTCCAGTGCTAGTCGAAAAGTTTCCGCATCAGTTTTGGCAAAACGTAGAGGGGCGTAGAGAAAACGCCCGACAGGCTGATGGCTTGCAAGTCTAGCCATGTCCGCAGCTACTTCCCAATTATCCTGGGCAGCATCTAAGACGCGATCGACTATTTGCTTTTCCTGAGTCAAAATTCGCAACCAGAACCACATACGCTCGAAAATGACGCTCAAAGCCAGAATCGACAAAATGAGTAAAGGCCACATAGCTGGCCCACCCTTGTAAAACAAATCTAAAATATCCACTGTTTAAATTTCCTCCCTCCAGGACTAAAGCAAATGTATTAAGGCATTTTAATTCTAGAGATTAATGCAAAATGAGGGACTTCCAAAATATAAATTTCTCGAAAACCTAAAAAAACAGTGCAAGGATCATGTATTTGACTGAGACTGCTGTACTAATTTGCTGCTGGGTAGGCAATCGAATCATAGACCGGTAATTTTTGGCATACTTTTGCTAGACTTCCTTGTAATACCAATTTGAAAAAAGAATGCAATACATAGATAAGACCTTACCCAACCCTCTATAAGGCTTTGGGGAGGGTGTGCGTCAGTAAGCGTGGGCATCTGGTCGCAAACATTTTTTAAATTGATATAACCTGAAATTTGATTACAGGATATTTTCACGTAAAGGAGAAAAATTTTGGCAGCAGTCCGAGTCCGCCAGCATGTTAATCCACTTGGTAAAAAGTATCAAACACCAGCAAGTCCCCAAGACTTGGAAGAAATTTATGCAAAGCCAAATCAACCACTACATTTAGATATTGGCTGCGCTAAGGGACTGTTTTTGTTGAATATGGCCAAGATAGAATCTAACTGGAATTTTCTCGGCTTGGAAATTCGAGAACCGCTGGTGGTGGAGGCGAATAAGTTACGTTCTGAATTAGGTTTAACAAACCTGCACTATTTATTTTGCAACGTGAATAACTCATTGCACTCACTTTTATCTTCCCTGCCTCCAGAAAGTTTACAACGCGTCACTATTCAATTTCCCGATCCTTGGTTTAAAACCCGCCACGCTAAACGTCGTGTAGTCCAACCAGAACTAGTGGCAGACTTAGCTAAGTATCTTGCGGTTGGAGGGTTGGTATTTTTGCAATCAGATATGGAATTTGTGGCTGTGGAAATGCGCGATCGCTTTGCAGCTAATTCAGCTTTTCAGAAAGTTGGTACAGAAGAATGGTTGGCTGAAAACCCCTTACCAGTCTCCACAGAAAGGGAAATAGGTACGCAAAAAAAAGGTGAACCTATTTATCGGGCTTTGTTTGAAAGAGTGAAAACTACAGAATAGAGATGTTTATAATACCAACTCTATTTCCCAATTTTGAATTTGAAGTTTTATTGAGCAGCCTTATAAATATTTGTTAATATTACTTAAGTATTGCTTATTATCTTTTTATTAAACATTGCCCAAGATTAGAAAATTTTTTGGGACATAAATGTTTTATTAATGGCCACAACTCTGCAGTTGAAGTGATTGATAGAGATATAAACTTTATCAATAAATAGTTATAAGTAAAACTTTCAAGTTATTGTTTAGTGACATAAAAGGTTTATTTATATCTACTTATAAATTTTCAAAACATAATTAAATCATTATTACTATGCTTAAAATGTATACAGATTAGGTAATTGCAGTCCTTAGTGATTCCGCCTATATCTAGTTATATATTCAGAGGAAAATCACAATGAAAAGGAATAAAAAGAATTCAGATTTTCAATTGGACATTAGCAATCTGATTGATAATGCTGTTAGCAATGCACTAGTACGACGAAACCCAAATCAGGATTCAGAAGATGCTTTGCTAACTCTGTCTGATGAAGAAATGGCAAACGTTGCAGGTGGTTTTACAACGGTTACAACATTGAATCCAACCATTGCAGGTGGTATTAGTGTAAAACCGACTAATGATATTCTTGTGATAAAACCGATTATTTGTGGACTAATTGCACAAGACCAGAACTTGATCTCTTGATCTGAAAGCACAAGTCTTTGAAATGACCAATCAGTATTAAACTCTTGGACATTTAATTTGCTTATTTAGGTTGATGGAGAAGAGTCCGACCCAAAATTAGCTGTCAATCTCCATCAGCTTAAAAATACAATTCACTATAGGTTCAATTTATGGAAGACATCGCTACTGAAAAGACTACACTTTGCCCTAGTGCAAGACCAGAATGGCAAGACAGTGTTGTTTTCGGCGTCGTTGGTGGCACAGTCACAGAACCCCGCGTAGCTTATCTTAAGCACCCCCAACCTGTCACAGATGAACTAATAGCAAAGGCTAGTCCAGTAACACCCACTGAAATTTTTCGGACGGCTGCACCCTGTGCAACTAAGGGTTGTCAACATTTTGATGGTAAAGATTGTCGTCTGGCAATGCGAGTTGTAGAAAACTTGCCAAAGGTAGTAGAGGATTTACCACCTTGTTCCATACGCCGAGATTGTCAGTGGTGGCAACAAGAAGGTAAGGCAGCTTGTATGCGTTGTCCACAAGTTATTACAGATAACTACAATCCCTCTGAACTACTAGTTAAGGTGGCGACACCGACTGTTGGCTAAACAAAGCTACAAAGTTTATTTAAGTAATTTAAGAAGAATATCATGTCAATGAACATTCATCACAAATATCTCACAAGTCAAATTGAAATTACGAACTTGATTGAAGAAGCTGTTGTGAATGCATCTGCAAGACGAAAACAAGTTTTAGAACAAAACTCACTCTCAGAACTGTCTGAAGAAGAACAGAAAAACATTACGGGTAGTGGAGTAGCAACAGATGTGAGAGATGCGATAATTTTATTAGGCGGCTATCTACTGGGTTAGTACTGCTGGGTGTAATTTGTAATTTATATACCGCAGATATTTGATTACTTTGGAATGGATGATTTATTTCCAAGGTGCGGTACTAGTTTTAATAATCCTTGCAAAAACAGGTTGTGGTAGTAACTTAACTACCACAATTTTCTCTACATCAAAATTGGTTGATAAATTTAAAAATTATGACATTTGTCTTAAACTATCATATATTGTCGATTATTTAATTGAACAGGGATTATGTAATCAGTTAGAACAACCACCGATTAAGGTAGAATTACTTACAGCTAAAAACTTTAATTTATTAGTTACTTTACCAGGCGATCGCAGAATTAGGTAATAGTGTAACGCCTTCTAGTTCTGGGATAAGTAGGCGGACTTGCCCTTCTCTTGTGTGGAGAAACAGTTGAGTGCCGGGACGCATATGGCGCTTGAGAGTAATCATTAGGTCGATGGAGCGCAGGATTGTTTCTTTGGTATTAGGAGCTGCGATCGCAATATAGATTCCTGGTTGAACAGCAGTTCCTTGCCAGAATTTGCCCACTTTCGGGTTGATAAATTTAACTTGTTGAAGATAGTGTTGAAATTCCTCTGTCGAAAGAGAATGCCCCAGAATTTTGTTGAACTGTTGTAGAGTCACTAACTGAGCTAATATATCTTGCGCCATGAATGTCTACATCTTTTGCTAATTTTGCAAAGTTAATAGATAAAAATTCGGGATTATCAGGAATAACTGCCGATTTCAGGTCATTAATCAAAATTTTGGAACCTTGAGTCTGTTCAGTGCTGTTTTGTTCAAAATTGCTGGGTTTTGGTAGTGTGGATAATCCCATCTGTTTGAGCAGTCGTTTGATATGGCGATCGCTTACCTCAATCCCAAATTCTTTCGCTAGATGTTTCCCCAGCCAGTTTGTTGTCCATCGCCTAAAAGAATACCCATGATCGCGGGGACTACTTTTAATCAGTTCTTTCAAACGTTCTAAATACTCGTCATTTATTGCCTTCGGGCGACCAATAGGGCAATCTTGCCATTGGTGCGCCATCCCTGTTCGGGCTATGTGCATCCAATGCCTTGCTGTTGCTGGACAACACCCCAAAATTTGACAAATTTCAGTTTGGGTTTTTCCCTCATCTGCCAACAACATGATTTCAATACGTTGTTGGTAAGATTCGGGTAAAGTTTTTTCCAAACTTGCTAACAGTAATTTCCGTTGAAATGATGTTAAATACTTACTGTTAGTTCCTTTTATGTATCTTGTTTCAATTTTACTTTGGCAGTCCGACATATACGTATAATTAACTAGATTTGTGGACACACAAATGTTTTCTAAACGATGCAGAATTTTGCAATATCCTACTTCTAGAGATATTGCAAAAGCTAATTTTTTTGCAGATGTAATACTTATTACGATTTATTTTTTATTTTATGCAATAAATAATTGAGTTAAGTAATATGTTTGACAACAGTTTTTAAACATTCCTTTTGTAAGCCTATATTAGGCTACAAATCCAATTTGTAAATTCCGAAAACAGTCGTTAAATTTTAGTAAACTTTTTGTAAATATAAATTTATTCTGAGCAGATAAAAAAGTGATAACGGAGTCGCCATTACCACAGATGAAAATTCGTTTGAAAGATCGCACACGTAATACCAATTCTGTATAAAGATGCGCTTACCCTGCGTCAAACTATATAGATGGGTGCATTGAGTAATTTTGTGATGAGTCGTCCATTCCGAATCGAGATATCAGAAAGCCAAGAAGAATTAGAGACAGCTCTCAAACATGCGACAACGGCAAGCAACAAAGAAAGATTGCAAATGCTTTATTGGGTCAAAAGTGGTCAAGTCAGCAGCAGGCAATCGTTGGCAGAACGCTTAGGGCGTGATGAAGCAACCATAACTCGTTGGGTAAGAAAGTATAAAGATGAACGAAAAAAGGGCTTGTTGTTCGTCAAACATGCACCCGGAGAAGTTCCGATTATCAGTGGTTCAGACTTAGAACGCTTGAAACAACTGATGTCCTCAAAGAAATTACACCTTCCATGATTGCCTCTCTCACTTCTTACGACTTTATCCTTGAAGCTTTATTTAGCGCAGCTTCATAAAGAATTGGTATTAGGGATGTTTATCACTTATGAAGGAGTGCGATTGCCTATCCTCACGAGATAAACTAGTTAACAACTTTTGGGATAAACTTGTTAACAATTTTTTAGTTTTCAGCCATCCTTTCAAGAAAGCTATCACTTTCCATCATTTTTGCAACAACATGTTGCTCATGAACAGGAACAGGCTTTTCATGAAATGGCGAGTTCTTAAACCACGTGTTCCATATAGATTGAGCTTCATGTTTATACTCTTCTGAATTTAACTGCTTCGATTCATCCTTTAAGAAGCGAAGAACGTCTACCACTATTTGATTATCATTTTGGTCTTGTCCTGGTTCATTTTTAGGAAAAACCTTTTGAAATTTTTCAGAAAAAACATCTTTACTCAGTTTTATAGCTGATCTGTAAATATTGTATAGGCTATCAGCAATTAATAATGCAAATCCTAAATAAATAGCTCCTTTAAGAGATTCTAAAAAATATGATAGAGCGTCATCAGCATTTCCCTCAAGTAGGAATAACTCTCCATTTGCTAATTGAATCTCGAATTTTAGTGATTTTTTGTACGTAACACTATCTTTTTTTTCTGTATCTTCATGTACAGCAAAAGGTTCATCTAAAATAGATTCCTCTAAAATGTTTTTAGCAATTTCAATAAGTGCTTCTGCTTCATCTTTTCTATTCAATCTACAATAAGCACGACTGGCCATCAATAACCAGTGACTAGTCCGCTGCTTTTGTCCAATTTTTGATGCATAATATGCAGCTAACAAGAAATTATCAATAGCTTGTTTTTCAAAATTTTGACGATTATCCTTTGTAGATAAATAGAATTCTATCCTACCAGTATTTCCAAAAATTTCTGATGCAGAACGGTACTCAACAAGATCAATGGAACCATTAAAATTTTCATCTCTTATAAATCCAGTTTCATCTTTTATATACTTACATAACTTTTCCCGTATCTTCTCTAATTGATTTCGCCATTTATTGTCATTCAAAAAAGATTGTTGTCCTGAGAGAAATTTATAAGTTATGTCAGCAGAATTATATAAAACAACAATTGGCTGGTATATATTATTTTCGTAATCAGTATTACTATATAAATAAGCTGTTGCTTTGTTTAAATTGCCTTGTAGCAATGCTGCATATACTAATACTAGTTTAGTTTCGTAAATTTTTTGCTTTAAATATTCTTTTAAATAACTAAATGGTAATATTTCTTCTTTGAAATACTTTTCTATTACCTGCTCAATTGTACCAATTATCTTCTCAGATTTAGAAATAGCGTTTCCTAAAAAATAATATTCATCCAGTGTTCTTATAACCGAAGCAGACTCATACCTAATTTGAAATATCTCTTGACAAATCTTGCAATAATTTTTACGAGGTTCATCTTTTTCTATAAGCTCTAAAGATAACCAATTTGTTACTGCATTAACGACTGCCTGTAGCATACCAAGGATAGCATTATAATCAACCCAGCAACCTTGATATATTTTAGAAGGATTTTTAACTTCACTAAATCCAACTACAATTTTTGCTAAACTATGATATTTTCTTTCTAAGGCTTTTATAGAAAAATCATTTAGTTCTATTAGTGATCTGTAACCCATTCCATATTCAACGGCAGCCAATAGGTTATCAATATGAGTTGCAGAAGAAATAAAGTCCCATTTTATATCTATTTTTGACTCTTCAAAGTAACCTTTTATCAAGGTTTTTATCACAGGAGAAGACTTAATATTTTGTCCTAAATATTTATTACCGTCCAATTGGATTTTAACTATTTTATCCTTTAAGCTGTTTCTGATTTTTGCTGAAGTTGAGGATTGAAGGAAATATTTTTTTATTTCAAACGTTAATGTAGTAAAATCACAATCAATTATTTGGATTTTTAATGAATTATTTATTTTACTAAAAAACATTTGATTATCATTTATAGTCATGTATAACTCATAAAGTTCTCTGTGAAAAAACTTAGTTTTACCTAATGATCTATACTTATCAATTACACTCTTGAATTTATTTAAAACTTCATCATCAGGTTGTTCTAATGTTTGATAAATCCATTCATCAAGCCACTTATCATCTTTGTCATTTAAATTTTTATCCTCTCCTTTATTTTGAGGAGAACTAATTTCAGCAATTTTATTTTTAATATCATCTATGAGACTACTAAACTTGGTATAATCATTAAATTTTGAATGTTCAAGTCTACTTACAATACTTTTTATTAGATCAGATTTCCTAGAATCAACGACTAAACACGGCTGCTCATCAGTAGTTAAAAATCCAGCTGATCTAAGTATTTTTTCTGGGCCATCTTTTCTTAACTGCTCACGCTTTTTTATTGCTAAATCTGAATTTTTTTTATCTTTTAAAGATTTAATTTGCTTAGATTCAGTTAAAAAATCCCATAGCTGTAAAAGGTTTGATCTATAAATTGGTAATCCTTTCTCTGGTTGATTTAAAAATAAAAATAACGATTGTCGGCTAATCCCTAAACCCTGAGCGAGTTCCACATTGGTGGACTTAAGTTCTTCTTTAATCTGTTCTAATTCTTGATGCAGCTGCTTCCAGTAACGTGTATCTTCAGCTTTGTACTTTTTTTGTTTTTGCTCGTAACTTGTTTCATCTTCCATTGTTCTGTTTTCCCAATAAATACTTATTTAAAGTAGTGCCTGGCATTGGATTTACAGATGATTTTGGGGTTTTAACCTCTGCCCTTTTGACAGTTGAGCTATATGTAACCCCAGAGCATAAGGAAGCTGCCAATAACAAATTTAAGGAATGGTTTGGCAATCGTTAATATCACAAGGGTTCATCGTCGAATGGCACTAAGAAAAGCGTAAATCCCTGCTATTCCTAGCTTTTGGGTGTGGGGAATTAAGAAGATGTTGAACTCCTTGATGTACTGGCATTCAAATTGTCTCAAACCCTAAACCCTACACCCTACCCCCAACACCCTGCCCTGGCGAGGTTTCATCTTTTCTTAGTGCCATTCGGTTCATCGTCCGCTTCACCTTTTAAAAGGGAACATGGAGCAACGCAATTTCGCTACTAATAGGAGATTTTACGATGGCAGATGTTCGATCAAATCCAGGTTTTGGTATACATGCTGCACAACTCGGAAATTCGATAGCCGAGTTGGCTATAAGCTTTGAACACGATAAGAGAGAACGTGAAAAGTTCACCATGCAATCTGTAGCACAATATCCTGACGATAATGTTGTCATATCTCATAATGGAGGTAAAATATCGGGTAATTACGTTACACACGAACATTTGGAGCTACGCGTGAGTAATGGAATAATTGGATACGAAAGATACCGCTCACCCAAGGGGAAACCGTTTGAATTTGTAAGAAATGGCGATGGTGGCTACATCAACTGGGCTTACTGCGGTGAGTTTACGAGGAAGGATGACAACACTATCGTTGCCGCAGTTCGCAATTAATTAGAGATATTCGTGACAGGAAAGTGGAGCTTCTGTTCTAATGAGACGAGAAATATGGCATCGATTAATCGCTGCTTCCTTCAATCTCTTTTGCACCAGCTGCGCTTTGTTCTTCTGACACCAGTCGCTTATAGCTTCCTACACTGCTAGTGTGCTAGCACAAATTAAAAATAGCTCAATTGCCCTTGCAGCATAAGTTGTGAGGGTTTTTATTCAACCTGTTATAACAGTTTAATTATTTAGTATCCCTCTTCTGTCACTTTCCGAGTATTCTGAATAAAAGGATTAAAAGAAAAA
>NZ_JAVRCL010000026.1:0-15491 GCF_034530775.1 Nostoc sp. DedSLP04
AGCGCTTCTGGCAATAACTTTGGTGGCAGTTTGTCAGCTAAGGCACTCAAGGCTTCGGCACGATAATACTCATCCTGAATCGCCTTGGCAGCAGCTAGGACTTTTTGCAGTGCTAATTCTTGAAGATTTGGTGGCAAATAATTGACTAGTTTTGCCAGCGAGTAGATTTTCTCTTGTGGTTCTGGTTTTTGCAGGGCATAAGCTAGTCCTTGTTGGGGAGTCCACATCTTGTTTTTGACCAACGCTACCAGCAGATTTGCTGGTAGATTAGCTGCCAAACTATTCATCGATGCAGTAATCAAAGCATAACGACACTGCAAGCTTAGTGTTGATTCAGTCCGATTCGCTTCTGCTAGTTCCCAGGCACGAGAAATATCTGTGATATAACCGCCAGTTTGTGCCAATTGTTCTCGTACTTCATACCAGCCATTGCTTCCAGTTGCAGACTCTTCCCGCAATAACTGGTGAATCTCTTCAAACTGTCCAGCCTTTTCCAAATGCCAAACTAAATACTGATGAATGTAACCATCATCGAGTAAAGTATGCCATAAACCATTCTGGGTTTTCTGCCGATACTTCTTTAAAAAAGCAGCGTGAACATCAGCAAGGTTTAAACCCAACCCAGCCAAATCTCCTGGGCGCTTTGGCTGTGAGGGAGCAGTTAACAAATTACAAGCTAAATCGTGGAATAAGTCATGTAAGCGATAGGTAGGCATACCATCAGCAAGCGGTACTCCTGTTAATAGCAATGCTTTATTCCGTAAATATTGCAACATCTTGGCAGCATCACGCTTATCCATCTGCCACAGCGTTGCCGCCATCATCTTATTAATGTTGACATCCTCCGGCAATACCCCTAACCAAGAGAAATGCTGCTGCTTTTCTGCTGGCATTCTCTTGACACTCAAATTTAATGATGCGGTTAAACTCAGGCGTTTTAAACTAGCCTCATCAGTAATTTCTTCGGCTTCCGGTCGGTCAAAACTTGTTAATCTGGCTACTTCTTGCTGAATATCCGCCAACAGTTCATTCCAAGTCGTACCACAGGCAACTTCGGCGGCTGCGAGTTCCAATGCTAGGGGAAGATAACCAACGCCTTTGGCTAAGTTTTCTGCTGAGTGACGTTCTGTGCCTGTAATCTCGCGTCTTAATTTCTTCGTCAGCAATTCCATTGCCTGGTCTGGTTTCATTATATCCAGGCTGTAGGTGCTGGCTGCTAAAGCATCGGCAATGTGACCTTCACGAGTAGTTACTAAAACTTGACAACGCGCACCACCAAAATTAAATGCTCGTGCATCTTCGGTATTCCAAGCATCATCCACCACCAGTAACACAGCTTTGTCATAAAGCAGAGTCCGCAAATGCATAGAAGTTGCTTCTATACTTATAGGTTTAAAGCTATAGTCTCCTAATGCTTGCACCCAGCCACTAAGTAAAGCCAGCACATTGGGTTGTTGACCTAATGTTGCCCAAAGAATGCCATCACAAAAACGAGATTGTATTTCTGCATTATGGGCTAAAGCCGCAGCTAAAGTAGATTTGCCCACCGAACCCAAACCGTGAATCGCAGTAATTACTAAAGTGCGACTATCAGACGATGAACCATTTAAAAGACGAGTCTTTAAATCATCGCTGTATTCTGGGCGTTCTACAAAGTATGTGGGTAAAGGTGGCGCTTGAAATATACTTGTGTGACCTAACCCCCTAACCCCCTTCCCTACAAAGGAATGGGGAAAATTCAAAGCCTCTCTCCCTGTGGGGGAGAGGTTTGGAGAGGGGTTATTTAATTTCGATTTCTCTGGTCTACTACTTTCCCAAGCTTCATCAAATTGTTTTAAGTTCCTTTCCCTATCTCTTGACCATAGCTTGAGTGTAAAGTGCCATTCCTCAACACCCTTGGTTTGCAGACGGTTATCTTCGAGAATCTTCAAAAAATCCTTCAGCAAATTCAGCGCTTCTCGAATTTGCGCTTTAGTTAACTTGCCAGGATATTTATCTTTTTGCGTCAGCAACTCCAATGTTACCAACGTAGTCTGCACAGTCAGCTTGGGGTTAGCGCTGTCTGCTTCTTTCCAGTCGAACTCAATTTTAAAGTTAGCGTCCTCAAATTCTCTATCAGCAAAACAAAGCAACGCCTCTAGCAGACGCTTGACTCGCTTTTGAATTTGAGGCCCATAGGTAATTCGTGGCATTACATCCAAAAAATTGAGTAAGAAATTTGGGGCTACCCCAGATTGAAACTACCACCCCAAACTCATGTAATCCAGATTCTAAGGCATTTTCAGCAAGATTAGGGTATTTGCATCAGGGCACAACCCCAAAGAGAACCTGTATTTAACAACTCATTGGGGTACAAACAAATGCAAATTAAGCGTCATATTCTCAGTAAAACCATTGCTTTGTTGCTGGCAATGCAACTATTCTTGATTCCTTTTCAAGCTAAAAGCCGAATCGAGCAAGGGAACTCATCCATTGAGGCGTTGATTTGGATGACTCAACAATATATTTCAGTGCTGGTTAAAATCCGTAGCTTGCAGGATAAAAGGGAGAAAAACGATTCTCCAAAGCTCAAAAGTAAAAGATGAAATGGTAGGGTGTGTTAAGCAGAAGCGATGTTTACGGCGGTAAACTACGCAGTTTATCAGAGATAGTAGCGTGTTGTGGAAGTGCGATCCAAACAAGAAAAACCCCATCCCATCAAAGTTACGCTTTGTCTCACATCTTCGCAAGCAAAGAAGGGGTGTACAATGTCTAAGTTAATTTTGATAGCTTGTAGTAAGCACTTTAGTGCTTAAAATAATCAGGACTAAAGTCCTTACTACAAACTTGCTTATCTATCAATTTCAACTTGACGTACTACTAGCAAACTAGCCAACAAATACTCAGTCTATGTATTTGGCTCTTAAGGCTTGGCTACACTAGTAACATCCTTGTTAAGAACCCCTAAAGCTGTTGACAAATTCGATTTATTTGGTGCAGAGGCTTTCAGTCCTGCCTCAATCTCATCGGCTTTATCTTCAATTTGTTTGTAGGTAGTGGGAGATTTAGCTTTGACTCCATCCTCAACCTTTGACCATAAATCTTCAAATTTATCAAATTCCCCTTTCGCTTTGGTAAAATCTCCCGCCTCAACTGCGGTCTTAGTATTGGTAACAACACCCTGTAGACCTTGAAATTCAGTTGTTGTAGCTGGAGTGGCTGCTGCACTAGGGGTGGTTGTCGCAGCCGGAGTGGCTGTTGTATCAGAGATAGAACTCCCAGCAGGTGGCGTTTGTGCAGTAGGTTCTTCAGCCTGATTGCATCCAACCAAAGTCATCATGCTGATTGCAGCAACTATTAGTACTGGATTAAAACGATTCATTCTAAACTCCTCATCAAAACTCGTTTGTATAGACTGGTACCGCAAAGCGGAAATCAAAAGTCTTTCATTTTGGCTTTCTGGCTGTAATGAAATAGTAGGTTTGTTTCCGTCGATTTGTACTAGCGTTCATATTTTACGCTGACTATCAACAAAAATATTACCTAATATTTTTGTCATTCAAATATTAAAACTATCAAGGTAAAAAACTCGGAAAGAACCAATATTTTCTCTTTCCGAGTTTTTTATTTGCTGTGCTTTCCCTTAGAGGTTGTTTGAAAAGTGATTGGCTGTGATTTTAATTGCATTGTTACCCCCCTTAGTCCCCCCTTTAGAAGGGGGGAAACAAGAAAAATCCGGTTCCCTCCCCTTGTAAAGGGGAGGGTTAGGGTGGGGTAAAAAATATTTAATACATCAATCGTGACTTTTCAAACATCCTCTTAAGAACAGAGTCTATCAAGACAGACTCCTCACACCAATTGCTGAGTTCGAGTCTTGTCTGAAAAAACTCGATTTTTCTCATCTCATTTGCATTTCAGGTGATATTGAGCCTACATTGTATTGGGAAAAAGTTTCTACTGACAGGAAAAATAGCATGAAACGTTCATTTCGTAAGTATCATCGTATCCTTGGCATCATCCTATCTGTGCCACTTATGTTAACCGTGCTGACTGGAATATTAACAACCTTTGTCCGCGAGTGGTCTATTGGTATAGGAGTTCCAGCTAGCTTCCTGTTAAGTATCCATACAGGCGAAATCTTTCATCTGCAAGGAATCTACCCAATTTTGAATGGATTAGGACTTCTGGGATTGTTGGTGACAGGATTAAATATGTCTGGTTTATTTGGTAAAAAAACTCGGCAAAACCCTAATAATTAAACTAAGAAGCTAGTGGCAAACGTACCTGAATGAATACAGTGTAACCATTTCATTGATTTTGAATGAGCGGTTTATTTACGCCGTGGCTTACTAGCTAGTAATTTCAAGACTCTATTTCAGCTAATTCTAACCAGCGTTCAGTCGCCACATCGATCGCGTGCTTGAGATTTTCCACCTGATTATAGAGTTTTTGCACTTCGCTATAATTCCCCGGTGAGACATTCGCCAGTGTTTTCTCGGTTTCCGCTTTCTGGGCCTCTAACTCGGCAATTTTACCTTCCAACTGGTCAAATTCTTTTTTCTCCCAGTTCGATAATCTCCGCCGCTTGGTATTCTCTACCTGTTTGGGTGAAGCCGCACCATTTTGGACTTCGGAATTTTTCGGCTTCTCTTTAGCGTTCGCAGCTTGTTGCTGTGCTTCTTCAGCCTTCTTATAGTCCAGATAAATCGAGTAATTACCTGGATATTGCCTCAGATTACCGCCTTCTTCAAAGGAAAATACTGTGTCGATGGTGCGATCGAGAAAGTAGCGATCGTGAGAAACTACAATTACACACCCGACAAAATCTTCTAAATAATCCTCTAATACTGCCAATGTCTGAACATCTAAATCATTTGTCGGTTCATCTAAAATTAAGACATTGGGCGCACTCATCAAAACCCGCAACAGAAATAAACGGCGTTTTTCCCCACCCGAAAGTTTACTAATTGGGGCATACTGCTGATTACCAGGAAACAAAAACCGCTCCAACATTTGCGAAGCAGTAATTTGAGTACCATCGGTAATTTTGACAAATTCTCCTTCTTCTTTGATGTAGTCAATCACGCGCTGATTTTCATTCAATGCTGTGAGCAATTCTTCCGAATGCTGGTTAAAATAACCGATGTGAACTGTAGTACCAATTTCCGCAATGCCGGAATCTGGCTTAATCCGTCCAGTAATGATATCCATTAAAGTGGATTTACCAGCACCGTTAGCGCCAATAATGCCGATGCGGTCTTCTGGACTAAATTCGTAGGTGAAATTATTAATCAGAGTGCGTCCATTGTATGCCTTAGAAATATTATCTAACTCAATAACCTTTTTCCCAATGCGACGACCGACTGTCGAAATATCAACTTTACCCTGAACTTGTTTAAATTCAGTATCCCGCAGAGCGTGAGCGCGGTCAATTCGAGCTTTTTGCTTGGTACTTCTGGCTTTTGGGCCTTTTTTGAGCCATTCCAACTCGCGGCGCAATAAGCCTTGGTGTTTGCGTTGACTGCTGACGGCAGATTCTTCAGCTAAAGCTTTCTTTTCGAGGTAATATGAGTAGTTACCTGTATAGGTGTAAATGTCGCCTCGGTCGATTTCAATAATCCGGTTGGTAACGCGATCTAGAAAATAGCGATCGTGGGTAATCAGAAACAATGCGCCGCGATAGCGATTTAAATAACTTTGTAACCATTCCACAGAAAGAGCATCAAGATGGTTTGTCGGTTCATCCATGAGCAAAGCATCTGGTTCTGATAGCAAGGCTGATGCTAAAGCAATGCGCTTGCGATAACCTCCAGATAAAGTACTTATCTTGGCATCAAAGTCAGAAATTCCTAATTTTGTCAGAATGATTTTGGCATTAGTTTCTAATTCCCAAGCACCAGTCGTATCCATGTGTTGCATCACCACAGAAAGGCGAGACATCAGTTGACTATCATCTGGATAGTGAACCAATTTATCAGAAAGTTCTTCATACTCGCGTACTAAAGCCATGTGTTCGCCACTGTCAGCGAAAACTTGCTCTAAAACTGTGTGATTTTCATCTAAATCTGGCTGTTGGGGTAAGTAGATAATTTTAGAACCGGAATTGATTAAAATTTGACCGCTATCAATGGATTCTAACCCAGCGATCATTTTTAATAGAGTTGATTTACCTGAACCGTTAATACCAATTAATCCCACTTTATCGGTAGCATCAAGGCTAAAGCTAGCATCTTTTAAAATTTCCTTGATCCCAAAGTCTTTTTTTACTGATTGTAGTGTAATAATACTCATAAGATTGAAGTCATTAATTGTTTTTCATTAGTGAGTAGGTAAGGTATTTGCCTTACCTACATTCGCAAAACTCTATACAAATAAGTCCAAGGGAAGGTGTCCATACATTTCGTTGATTCCATCTTCGTCATAAGACTGGCAAGATACTAATACACCACGATGATGTCCATCATAGGAATCAAGATAACACAAGCCGTTTTTGCCATTTAATTTGATATAAACTGGCCCTTCGGGTGTAAGTAAATTGTTTGGCGGTTCATAACCCAAAGCCAGAGAATAGGTTTTCATTGCCAATATTCCTTCTTCTGCCGTATCAGCACAAATTCCTAAAATTTGGTAATCAGTAAGCTTGGTGAGCAAAATTAAGGCATTACGAATTACTACTTTTTCTGATGAGTTGAGGATAGGGGCAATGTCTAGACAGTTGAATTTGTTCAGTAATTTTTTCGCTTCTTCGGCAGTGAGATTTTGAGGATTGGAGGTTGACATAAACTTCGACTATTATCTGGTTAGCTTTTCTGTGGTGTTTGAGTTGGGACTAGTACCGCAAGGCAAAAGTCAAAAGTCACTCATGCTTGAATTTTGGGCTTTCTGGCTGTAATGAAATGGAACGTTTCCACTGATCTGTACTAACCCAACTTATACCATTTTGGATTTTAGGTTTTGAATTGGAAATAGTCCAATGTATTGGAGAATTTGTCTGAGGTCAGAGCAAATTCCATCATTTTAGACCTTGCGGTCTCATGCCCACTTCCCTTTTACGGTTGATTTTGGACATTCCCAAGGTTGAATATAAAGGGTACGCCATTTTTTGAGTCATTACCCATAACCAAGACTTTCGGCATCTGAGCGCCGCCAGTCTTCCAAGCTTCAATTGCTTCTTTTTGCAGAACTAACTGCCCTCCTTGGGCTTTGAGTGTCTCTGCTAAAAGTCTTTGAGCTTCTGCCCTACCTTTGGCGCGATTCACGTCTGCTTGCGCTTCTTGTTCGGCTTCCCGTGCTACATAAACGGCTCTTTGCGCCCGTTGTTCAGCAATTTGTTTTTCTTCAACTGCTCTGGCAAATTCTGGTGAGAATGCTAAATCAACTACGCTAGTATCTAACACAATTATCCCATATTTGTCTAAGCGATCGCCTAACGCATTATCGAAGTCTTCTTTTAACTCACTTCGTTTGGTAATCGCTTCTTCTACTGTTCTTCTAGCTGCGGCAATTTTAAATGCTTCTTGTGTCTGAGGGGCAATGATTTTTGAAACAATATTCTCTAATGTTCCTTGTTTTCTTCTAACTTCAACTACCTTTATCGGATCGAGGCGAAAGTTAATTGCAAATCTTGCAGATAAATTTTGCAAATCTTTAGTGGAACTCTCTGCTGGTACTTCAAATTTTTGCACCGTTAAATCATACACATCTATCACGGTGATAAAAGGCGGTTTTAAATGAATACCTTCCAATAAAGCACCATCTCTGGCTTTACCCAAGATGCTGATTACTCCTGCTTGTCCTGGGTTAATAATGATAAAGGAATTTAGCCCAATAATCACCAGTATTGCTAACACAATTCCCAAAACTGTGGTTTGCCAATTACCCAATTGCTGATTTTTCAAATTCCCCTCTCCAATATTTAGTTAGTCATACCAATTCTATATGAGGCTGCATAGAAATATAGAATAAAAAACATGGAAGATTAAAGAGCAAAAGCAAACGATGGCACGTCCTTTCAACGTAGAAATATCGGAGAGTGCTGAGTATTTGTCCAAAAGTCTCAAGAAGGTTCGCACAGCTTTTGAAAAAGAACGTTTACAAATGATGTGGTGGATAAAAACAGAACAAGTTAGACAGCATAAGGAATTAAGCCAACGACTGGGTAGAGATGGCTCAACCGTAACAAGGTGGTTACAAAAGTATCGACAAGGATTCTATGAAGATGCATAGAAAAGAGCTTCTAGGATAAAATTATAAGAAGAGGCAGAAATCACCTGCTTAAAAGTAAGTTGGTCGAATAATTCTTGGATGCGATCGCGTAATACCAATTCTGTATGAAGATGCACATAAAAAGACCCCACTGTAGTCCCCTCGATGCCTTGGGGGGACGGCGTAGCCGGGGGGTAAATATATGTAGCTTCAATTCAAATAAAATGCGATCGCATACTAAAAAAATGGTAACGATCGATTTCACCAAATGCTACGTTAACCTTTATGATGACGATAGCAACAATAAAAATCGTACCTGTTAAGTCAATGAAATGGATCTTAACAACTGCTCTGATTTTGAGCAGCACTACTCAATATTCCGCACAAGTAATAGATCGAGCTAAACACCCAGCTACTAATAAACAGCCTGCACAACCAGTTAAAACACCTGCTTCACCTCAACAACCTACTTCTCCACCAGTTTTTATTTTGCCAAAAGCACCTGCTCCATTAAGTCCTGTATCTGGGCGTAGAACAGGAATGGGTAGTCGAGATAATTGTCCTGCGGTTTCGACCCCGCTCACTGCCTTAGTACCATTTCAAGAGGAACAAAAGGTTGGCAAACAGACAAACAATTCAATTATCGGGACTGTAGAAGGACTAACCACTTTAGAACGGCCTACGTTTTGGTTTTACATTCCCTACACTAAGAATTTGTCTAATTCAAGTGCTGAATTTAGCTTACAGGATAGCGCCGAAAATGATGTTTATAGAAATGCGATCGCCCTACCTTCAAAGCCAAGCATCATTGGTATTTCTCTCCCTAGTACTGCTTCATTAAAAGTAGATAATACATATCGCTGGTATTTCAAAGTACGTTGTAACCAAGAGACAGCAAGCATTCCTGTATATGTAGAAGGGGACATTAAAAGAATCAATTTAGATACTCGTGTTATGCAACAATTAGAAGCCGCAAATGAGCCTAGAAAAAAAATTATAATTTATGCTAAAAAAGGGATTTGGTTTGACGCTTTAGATATGCTAGCACAAATACGTATTTCTAATTATAATGATGCATATCTTGAAAAAGATTGGCAAAGTTTATTGCAATCAATCAATTTGGATAATCTTGCTACGATGCCCCTAATAAAATTACCAACCCGCTAATAATTTCATATCCAGTAAAGTATCTATAAACCTAGATTTTTACAACCAATTACCAACTATAACGTAGGGTGCCCAGTACATCGGACGGTTATATTCAGGAGCTTCAAGTAATTTTAATTGAGCAAAGCGTAAAGCTTCTGCCGTAGTTTTACCAGTCACTAACTGGCGGTAAAATTCATCAATAAATAAAGCTGTAGAGTCATCGCCAATTTGCCATAGGGAGGCTAAAGTACTCCGCGCACCAGCACGCAGGGCAACTCCTGCTAATCCCAATGCAGCTCGGTTATCTCCTGCTGCTGTTTCGCAAGCACTCAAAACAAGTAATTCAACTGGCTCTGTTAGTTTTTGCTCTCTACTTTTGAGCAAACTATCTAATTCACTCACATTGATGCGTCCATCAGCTGCTAGGATAAAAGTGTCTTTTGCTTTAGAACTAAATTGCCCGTGAGTTGCCAAATGAACAACTCTAAAAGCTTGAGCGTTGATGGTTTTTGCTAAATTTGTACTGGTAAAATTTTTATCCAATAATGTAGTTGTCGATACGCCTGATTCCTGAATGAATTTCAGTTCAACCTTAACGTTGGGAAGTGGTGCAAACTTTTCATTTTTGGGTGGTTGTGATAGTCCTCCAGCAAGGGCATTTAATTTTTTCTGTCCTAGAGGTTTGGGAGTAAATAGTTGCAGTCCGGGGCTAATAGCTACAGAGTATTTTTGGACTAAATACTCTCTGCCATCATATAATGCAGACATCGGGATATTTCGCAGCAACCCATCTGGAATAAAGACTAGAGTATTAACTTTACTATTTTTAAGGTCTGTTTCAACTGGTTTAATTAACCAGTTATAAAGTTGTTGAGAAACTGTTTTAAATTTATGATCGGCATCGGGTTGGACTATTGTCTTTCGTATTTCTGTAATAACTTGCTCTACTTGCTGACGGTTGACTTGAGAAGTTTTATGAATCAACGGTTGCTTAGGAAGTTTGATGATAACTTCTAAATAGTTATCTAGGATAATCGGATAGAAAATAGCAGTATTCGGGTTGTTGCGGTCTACTACTTTGTCTAGCACCACAAATTGGTTGCTCAAGCAAGCTTCTCGAAAAAAATTGTCGAGTTCTGCAACTTGCAAGGCCTCTATTCGCTGACGTGCTTTATCTAAATCTGGTTTTCCTTGTCCTTTCTCTTGTAAAAGCAACTCTACAGACTGTCGATAAAGAGGTTCTATGCGATCGCGAAAATTGAACTGTACGTCTCGATTAACCGCAACTAAATCGCTGCGAAGAGACTGAAGAGTTGTTACAGCAGCATCATAAGCAGATATGGCGGCTTCGATATTTCCCTGTGCTTTGAGTAAGCGTCCTAACTGCCACTCAAGGCGATAAGCTATATCTGAGGCATCGATTTTTTGAGCCAGAAACAACCCTTGCTGCGTCAAATCCTGTGCTTCTTGCCATTGTTGGTTCTGCTCGTAAACTTCTCCCAAGCTGCCTAGTGCATAAGATTGGGCACGTTCATCGCCGATGATTTTGGCTTGTTGAACGCTAGTTGCCAGAATCTCTGCAATGTCTTTTTTGTTACCAATTGCGGTCAAAGTCTGAGCAAAATTGATCCGTGCATAAATACCAGCTTGATTGGTAGGCAGATTCGGGAGTTGAGATTGAATTGTGGGTATTAATGACTTTGCTTCAGTGATGCGTTCGTTTTCGATTACCAAACTCAGCTGATTAATCAGGGCTTGAACTTTGGCTAGAGAGTTTGGTGCAATTTTGGCAGCATTTTCATAATGAGCGATCGCATCTTTAATATTACTTAACGACCTAGCAGTATTACCAAGACTAAATTCTGTCAAACTAATTTCTAGAGGTAGTTGCAGACGTTGAGCGATTTCTAAGCTTTGTTGTAAGTTTTTCTGGGATGACTCTAGTTCGCCTAATTGTTGTAAGACATTGCCAAGCGATCGCAAAGCTGTTACTTTTACGGGTGAGTCAGGTTGGGAAATTAATTGTTGGGATACTTCATTCAATATATCTAAGCTACGACGGTAAAAACCAGCAACTCGTAGGGCTTGTGCTTGGTTAACACGGCTGCGCGTTACTCCAGCATTGTCATTTAATTTCTTCCAGATTTGCTCTGCTTGTTGTGATGTTTTTATAGATGCATCAGTTTGTCCGTCTGCTAATTGCAATTCGCCCTGAATATTTAGAGTTTGTGCCAGAATTTCTAACAATTCAGACTTGGGATTGTTGACATTTAACTTTTGACTTATCTCATCCCAACCAAGCAAATTTAAGCTATTGTCAATAGTTGCATAAGCTTCTTTCCAGGAGCCGAGTTGCTGGTATACAAGACAGAGGTTAGTCAGCGCTGCGGCTTGTGCAAGGTTATTGCTTTCTCGTTGATAGCTACGCACAGCTTGTTGGAGAACATTTACCGCTTCAGTAAAGCGTCCAGCTTGGTAAAGTGCTTCTCCTTGCTCAAGAAGTTGCTGTGGTGTTGTGGCTGGGGGTTTATTGGTTTGGATGTGAAATCTGTCTGGTGAATTTGTTTTTTGTTGTTCAGCGAATGTGCTAGGGATAATAGTCAGGAAAACAGCAAGGGTAAATAGGAGTACGGGAGTTATCGCAAATTTAATTACTCGCTTTGGCAGCTGAAATTTTGCCATATTTCACACCTCCCTGAGATACAGGACAGGAAGCAGGTGTTTGCCAAGGACTGTGGGGGTTGAGTTGAGGAACTTGTGCTACTAATTCTATGTTTCCCTTGCGATCGATTACCCAGCCAGAAGCTTCCACAATTGGAATTGTAGCAGCAATGGGAGTAGTTGAAACTGCTGTTGGTTCTGGTACAGGCATTGTGTTTGCCAAGTTTTCTGCGTTTGGTCTTAATCTCACCCACGCAGACACAGTACTTGAATCTTGTAATGGTTCAGCAGGACTCATGGGTAGTCCGCCGCGTCCTGTTGCCACAAATGTATTTTGGAATTGCCGAGTTCCAGGTGTGCAGGCAGTGGAAATTTGGCTAGAAGCATCTATTAAATTAAGTGGGATTTCAATTAAACCGTTAGTAGGGTCTACATCAGGTCTAGTGATTTGCACATTACCGCTCAACTGGCGAGTTGCTCCGGTGGCGGTGATGTCGCTTGTTTGTAGCTGACGCGGGTCTAAATCTTTAGGATGTAATCTCTCAAGTTCTTGTCGACTCAGAGGTGCAATGCCAAAGATACCTTTAGTATTAATTATGATATTACCGCCACGAAAGTCATCAGAGTTGGCAGTAATGTCACTATTTTCAAAGGCAGCCAGGATATCAGCATTAATATTGATGTTGCCACCAATAACGTTTTGGCCTGAGGCGTTGGTAGTGATGTTGCTATTGCGACGCACAATTAAATCCCTTGAGCGCAAACCAATATTACCTTGTCCTGCGGTGGTGTTCGCTGTGATTTTTCCTTGAGCATCGAGACGGATGCTGCGAGCTATGGCTTCAATACTACCCGCATTTCCCGTTCCTAAACTATTTACACTGGTTTGGGCACTATCTTGAATAGTCAACTTTCCAGTAGTGATTCTGATGTTTCCCCCCTGACCTGTAGAGGTAGTCTCTGTGTTAGCAAATAGACCAGTATCTGGAGTCGCCTGATTCAAATAATACGTACCATCAGTTTTATCAACCCGCGATAAGTAGGTAATACCCTTGCCAGAAAGGTTAACGCTGTCAACAGCTTTGACAGTTATGTTACCAGCTTTGCCACTGCTAGAGCTAGTCGTAATAAGTGCTCCACCATTCACCACATCTATTGTATCGGTGTTAACAGTAATGTTACCCCCATTCCCTTGTCCTTGCGTCTGAGCATTCAACTGAGCATTATTTTTTACCTGTAACGACCTCGTAGTGATATTGATGTCACCACCTACCACCCCTTCTAATGAAGAATTAGAACTCAATGCAGCAGCAGGTTGGTTTGTACCTATCCCATCAAAGGAAACTGTATCGCGGGCGTTTATATTGATATTACCTGCCAATTTACCCTTTATACTCTGGATGTTAGTGTTTAATACAGCGCCATTTTTGACAAACAGCGAACCTGTGTTGATGTTAATATTACCGCCATTGCCTTCGCTCCCCTCGAACACGTTGCTTCTAATTCCACTGGTTTGATTTGGACTACTCTCCCCCTCAACCGTAATAGTATCGCGAGCGTTTATATTTATACTGCCTGCATTCCCGAGTCCATAGACACCGGAAAATAGTGTAGAGCCTTGTGTGAGAGAGAGCGACCCTGTTGTAATATTAACATCGCCGCCGTTGCCTTTTCCACCGTTGCCATTTCCACTGACACTACTTTTGACGAAGCTTTCTCCATCCAAGGAAATTGTATTACGGGCATTTATATTAACATTGCCTGCATTCCCCAATCCTTGAGTAACAGTATTCACTGAAGCGAAATTAGTTACAAATAGCGATCCAGTGTTTATAATTATGCCTCCAGAATTACCCACTGCTTCTGGACCGACTACACTCTCTAGATGACTTCCTTTGTCAAGAAAAACGGAATCTTCAGCATTAATCCTGACAGCACCAGCATTTCCTTGCACAATTGTGTTATCAGAAATAATACTGCCATCTCTAACTTTGACTATTCCAGTTGCATTTAGCTCAATATCCCCTGCCTGACTTTGAGGTGTTCCGTTGTCAATAAATATCCCTGCTCGTACTCTTGTATTTTCTCCAGAAATATCAATATTCCTGGCATTGATGGCAATACTACCTTTGTCAGCACCGCGTACATTCGCTTCGGCTCCATTGCTCAAAGATACATCTGCTCTAACTGCGCTATTTGGAAAATTTAAACCGAGGTAAGAGCCATTATTACTAAGACCAACTGTGCCTGCTGCTACACCCGCCAACTCTATACGTCCCTCCGAAGTTAGCAAGCGTCCACCATTCATGTTTACAGAGCCGCCGACAAGTGCTAAAGTCTGACCAGGGTTTAACCGTAAGGTAGAACCCTGCACCTGAATAGTTCCTGGATTTGTCCCAAATTGCAAACCTACAGGTACACTGATAGTCAGCAAAGGTACAGATTGAGGATTCGTTGCACTAAATTCAAAACCATCGGCAAATTTCATACTATTGGCAGATGTGGCAATAAACGAACCACCAATGTTCAATAGCGCATTTTTACTAAATATAATCCCATTAGGATTGATAATAAACAGGTTTGCTCTACCCAAGGCACGAATCGACCCATCGATGTTTGAAACGCCTGAGCCAGTGACTCGTGTGAGAATGTTTTGAATATCGAGTCTATTATTGAACAGAGCTTCCGAGCCAGTGGGAACAGAAAACTCAGAGAAGCTGTGGAACAGATTAGCTCCTCTTGTGGTTCCACCCGAAATAATTCTGGTATTACCCTCTAATATGACGTTGGAATTATTTGGCAGAGTGGCGTCTGGGGTGATTTGGGCAACTGAGATATTTGCATAAAAGGCGATGAACCCACTTCCAATGGCAATTCCTAGACCTTGCAACCAGTCCAAACACGCACTTCTAAAAGACATTGGACTCTCCTATAGAAAAGAAAATTTAGCTTGGAAGCCTCAATCCAGAGTGTAAGTATCAGGTTAATCAACTTATGCATAAGAGAGGATATTAGCAATTTGGCGTTACTAAATCAAGTAAATAAACTAGATCAAACGCATTTAAAGTATAAGAATCCTTCAATAGCAAGGGTTTGAGCGTTTGATAGTTGAGGCTATTTTTTCAACAATATCCCTATGCAGCAAGGCTTTCACAAATTACGTGCGTTTGCCCTGATGAATAAAATCAACTCACTGCTACCAATTAAAAATCAGAAGGCAAAGCGAAAAACTTCTGATTCTCAGTCGTGAATAAAAATAACTCACTGCTACCAATTAAGAATCAGAAGGCAAAGCGTAAAAAACCTCTGATTCTCAGCCGTGAATAAAATCAACTCACTGCTACCAATTAAAAATCAGAAGGCAAAGCGAAAAAACTTCTGATTCTCAGCCGTGAATAAAATCAACTCACTGCTACCAATTAAGAATCAGAAGGCAAAGCGAAAAACCTCTGATTCTCAAAGGAAAAGAGCGACTGCTGACACCCAGCGTGGCTAAG
>NZ_JAVRCL010000026.1:15591-19109 GCF_034530775.1 Nostoc sp. DedSLP04
GTGTTGCCCAGCTATTTCCGCTGGATGGCACCTATCTACGTTCCTTCGGTGACTCGTGTCCTGTTTGGACCCCTTCGCAAACAGGCTGGGGTCAAAGCAGAAGAAGTTGAAGCATCACCTGAGTGGGACTTTGCTAGTAACTTCTAAGGCTTAGGACGAGTCCTAGAGACTATTAACACTGGATCTTCTGTTCAATGGGGAATGACATTTTGTTATGTCACCCCCAAAATAAACTTGCAAAAAACTCAACTGAAAAAGGGAAAATATCATGGCATACACTATCGAAGCAGATATAGAACAATTTACCGAGGCAGATGCTGAAAGCCTAGAATTTGCAACCGAAGACTTGGAAGGTCTTGAAACTGAGTCAATAGAGAGCATCAGCTTGGAAGATGTCAATCCTGAGAGCGTAGTCGAATCACTAGAGAGTTTGATGGAGGGAGCGGAAGCAAATGGCTATGGCAATGGCTACACCCGTCCCAGTCCTAGCAGTTCTGTAAACAAGCAGTTGCTAAAAACCTTCACAATTATCGTCAAGAAATTGGTGAAGAAAATTATGAGCAACCCTAGAACTCGTGCCAAACTGCAAGCCGCCACTCGCAAAGGTCCAACTGCGGTTGCCCGACTGCTGACACCCAGCGTGGCTAAGGTGTTGCCCAGCTATTTCCGCTGGATGGCACCTATCTACGTTCCTTCGGTGACTCTTGCTCTGTTTGGACCCCTTCGCAAACAGGCTGGGGTCAAAGCAGAGGAAGTTGAAGAAGCGCCCGAATTTATTCAATTTTTGCCCTGGATATTTCGTGCTATATCAGTTGCACAGAGTGTGTTAGGTGGACAGAGAGTGGGTTCACGACGGTGAAGCGTCGTTGATAAGGAGCCAGTGCAGCTTTAATCAAGCCCTCTGCTGCTTGAGAAAGAACCAACTTTCCTTCAAGAGGGGCGATGACTGACGACAAACTGCATCGCATCATATGCCCTCCGATTTCTCTTCTGATTTAGGGAGTTTGGGGGCTGCGATCTGATTTTCCTTTCATTTCATCAATACAGGAGGCAAAACCCCATGATTTTAGAAGATGATTTTTACTTAACAGACGAGCAACTTGATGGCGCTTCAAGCGAAGTCCGCAACCAGTGGGGAGCCGAGATTGACGACAAACTTGAAAACCTTTTAGAGCATCAAATCTTGGCTGAAGATGGCGGTATCGAGTCTACTAAGCGCCAGCGGGTGATTGTTCATTACAAACCAACTAAGTTGTTCGACGATTTCCTGAACGAGTTCGAGGACTTGGATAACTCATATCGGAAACGCGGAGAAGAATTTGAATTCCAATATCTCGACGAATTTGAAAGCTTGGTAAATGAATCGATCGAGTCACTCTTGAAAGAGTTGCCAACCGCAGAGACAGGCGAACATTTAAGATTGGGGAATGCGGTCGTTGCCAACCTCACCCCTGCCGAAATTAAACAAATTGCCAGTCGTAGCGATGTAGAACAAATAGAATTTGATACGCCCCTAAAGTTGGAACTCGATCTGAGCGCTGTTAGCGTGGGTGTGGTTGAAGCCAGAACCCAAGGACTGGTTGGCACGGGCAAAGGCGTGATCGTCGCCGTCCTAGATGGAGAAGTTGATATTAACCATCCTGACCTTAAGGGTCGTGTGGTTCACAAGAAGAATTACACTCAGCAAGAGTGGGGCAACCCGCATCCGCATGGCACCCATGTGGCGGGCATCATCGCGGGCAATGGCTCCAAGTACAAAGGCATGGCACCGGGGGCAGAAATCTGGAGCTATAAGATTTTTCCCACCCAACCCGGAGAATCGACCGAATCGAGAGGTGCCGATGCAATTGAGGATGTCGTGAAGGATATGCAGCAAGAGAAGCGATTACGGATCGCCAACTGTAGTTGGGGATCGTTTAGCCAAACGCTTGATGGCAACAGCGTCGTTTCCGAAACCGCTGAACGAGCCACGAAACTCGGCTTAGTATTAGTGAAAAGCGCAGGCAACGAAGGCACCAAAAGACCTGGACCAGGAAGCCTTACCATCCCAGCAGATGCTAGAGGGGATGTGATTGTGGTTGGAGCGTCTAACCGCGATAGTACGAGCGTCATGCCTTTTAGCAGTCGGGGTCCAACGAGCGACGAGCGACCAAAGCCGGATATTCTAGCTCCCGGTGAATTGATTATGTCTGCCAAGCCGGGTGGCGGCTACACTAGGCTGTCGGGTACCAGTATGGCATCCCCCCATATTGCGGGGATTGCTGCCCTGATCTTAGAGCGTTATCCAAAGCTCCAACCTTTGCAGGTGAAGAAAATTCTGATGCAATCTGCCAAGAAACTGGATTCTTCTGAATTCGATGAGAATGCCCAGGGGGTGGGATTGGTGGATGCCGTCAAAGCGTTACAGCTAGCAGGGCAACCGCTCGCGGAAGCAGAGAAAGTCACCGCCATTCCATCGCTTAAAGAATGGACGCTGCGCGAACAGGTCAATATTGCTGTGCGAAACACGGGTGACGAAACGATGCAAGCGGTGAAAGCAACTCTGGTTGGACCTGACGGCATTAACCTGCTTGGGCTTGACGGCAAGAAAGTGACGAGTGCCGAACAAGACTATGGCACATTGCGAGTCGGTGCAGAGACAACCCGCGACTTTGGAATTGAAGTGCCTTCAAAGTTTAAGTTGCCTCAATGCCAGCTCACTTTAAACCTCAATTTCACGACGCCAACTGGCAAGAAGAAGACTTGCTCCTACAAGCTAACGCATCAAGTTCCCAGTCTTCAGCGCTAAAACTTTGTGTTAGCAGCACGAAAACTTAGTAAGGAGGTTCAAATTCAAAATGAATGTTGATTTCACAACTATTGCACGGGGGAGTGATAGCGGTTATCAAAGCGCTAGCCAAATGGTGATTGACAACTCAGAGCGATGGATCGATCTCTGGCAACAGCACACCTCTAATGCCGAGCCACCGCCACCCATTCCTCAAGTGGATTTTACCCGCAACAGCGTAGTTGCCGTTTTTGCTGGAGAAAAGCCGACTGGCGGTTACTCAGTTGAGATTCTGAGTGCCGAAACCAGTGGTTCCCAAACTCAGGAGCAACTCGCGATTACCGTTCAGCATCGCCAGCCTGGTGCTGGAGACTTCGTGACAGAGGCGCTTACCTATCCGTATCACATAATTAGGATTCCCAAAATTGATGGCAAGGTCGTCTTTAAACACGTTTAACCCAGCGCGTCGTTCGCTCAACATCACCGTCACCCAATCTGAATTCAACACACATCAACAACATGAGCAAAAATCATGAAAGCACAGATAGTCGAACAAATTGAGTTTTTTTCAGAGGCGGAACTGGAGAGCCTAGAGTTCGTGCCAGAGGAATTAGAAGCTATTGAAGCAGAGCGAGTTCCCGACTTGGACAGTGTATCTTTTGAGGAAGTAGCCAAAAAGCTGGAAGCATACTTCGAGGGAGGTGTTGAACAGGCAGGGTTAGAAGCGCTACCACGTCCCTCCAGACCGCCA
>NZ_JAVRCL010000026.1:19209-100576 GCF_034530775.1 Nostoc sp. DedSLP04
CATTCCTCCAGACCGCCACATTCCTCCAGACCGCCACATTCCTCCAGACCGCCACATTCCTCCAGACCGCCACGTCCCCCCAGCCCGCCGCCGCAACCACGGTATTTGCAAGTTTCAGAGCTCGGATTAAGAAATAGAAACTGGCATCTTGAACAGGGTAATGCCTATTGGCCTGCAAACGATCAACGCAACCATATTCATCTCGGTGTTCCTACCAGTGTTGGTTACGGTCTTCATACGCGAATTGCAGAAGATACCAATGTTTTCGTTACTTACGTTTCAATTAAAATAAATGATCAGTTTTACGGGAGACTGACGCATGATTCGCAAACGGGTTATTTCTCTTGGAAAGACGACTCAAAAGCATTGCCTAATAACTATAGACAAGAGTTAACACAATTAGGCATACTTAGCCAATAGCGCAGATAGCAGGTAACCAGATTTTAATCCGAGATCTACGGATGGAAACGGTAGGGTAAATCGATTTTCTTCACCCCGTTCATCACAAATATGCTGAATTTGTGACTTGAGAAATCTTGGTGGAACTGTTGCACAAAGCATAACGGAGTGACTGTTGAGATTATCTTAAAAAGAATGCGAAAGCGAGTGTAGGACGGTTGATGAGTGTGCGATGTCTGCTCTTCCAAGTGCGATCGCTAATCTTGTAGAGACAGTCTTAAAAGGAATGCGATCGCTCATGTAGGACGGTTGATAAGAGTACGATGTCTGTTCTCAAGAGTGCGATCCTTGTAGCGACAGTCTTAAAAGAAATGCGATCGCCCATGTAGGACGGTTGATAAGAGTGCGATGTCTGTTCTCAAGAGTGCGATCGCTCTTTTTGTAGGGACTGTGTTAAAAGTCAGGCGATCGCTCGTGTAAGAAGGTTAATAAGAGTGCGATGTCTGTTTGTCCAAGTGCGATCGCTAATCTTGTAGCGACAGTCTTAAAAGTAGGCGATCGCTCATGGATAAAGGTTTATTTATTGCGATGTCTGTTTGTTCAAGTGCGATCCTTGTAGCGACAGTCTTAAAAGAAATGCGATCGCTCATGGATGATGGTTGATGAGCGTGCGAATTTATCCAAAATCTAAATGTTCTAAAAAGGTACTTAATCATGAATACAAACATTGTAAATACTGACTCCCCCGATGTCAACGCACCGAATCCATAGATGTCATATCAATCAAATTGACGTTATTTTTCAGTTATAAAGGAAAATTTTATTTAACTAAGGGTTCTGGAAGGGTAAAAAATTCCTGACGGCGTTGAATCAACACTATAACAACACCGCTTGCAACCACGGCAAAGGCAGAAGGAATAAATGGCAACCATAACCCTTGTTTTAAAAGAGCGATCGCACAAACTCCATATAATATAACAACAGTTACAAAGATGGCGCATCTCTGATGTGAGAGCGATCGCACCCGCCAAATAATCAGACTCCCAACTACAGACCAGCCGCATATCCAAAGAATATCGCTCCAGTAAGGCAAAACCCAAAGAATTGGACGTTGGTCTAAAACTGCACTCAAAACTTGGCTAACCATTTGTGCTTGTATAAATATCCCTGGTATTTCTTGGTAATCTTGCTGTGCAGTACTGTAGAGAGTTGACCAAGTATCGCTGACTGTATTAGCTGTCACGCCAACGAGCACTACCTTATCTTTCATTGATTTACGATCGAATTTATCGCTCAATACCTCATCAAGAGAAACTCTCTGATAATCTGTATTACGGTAATTGATAAGTATTTGATTTCCGCCTAAATCAACTCCTTGTTGATAGGCACCACTACGGCTAAATTTTAAGCGTTTAAATACTTTAGAGCCAAACTGTACATAATTTTCATTAAATTTAGGTTTAATATTTTCATAAGATAAGTAACGAGTAATTAATTGCAACGAGAGCGAATAAGGCGTTGTACAAGTTGAAGAAGGCTCTTGTGCCATCATCAAAATTTGGCGGCGGACAATACCATCTGAGTCTTGAATTGCATCAGTAAAACCCTGGCGTTCTACAGGTACGTCTTTCGGAGGTTTAACACCTTGTGGGTCATATTTGCGATCGCGGCTTTTGCAGACAACAACAACATTATCTTTATTAAGTTCAGTCGGAAGTTGTATTGGATTTGATTTATTTGGAGGATCGGCTAAGTCTCTATAAATATCCAGTCCAATAACTCGCGGTTGATACTTTTGTATTTTGTTGAGCAATTTAGCTAACGTACTATCCGAAATAGATTTCAGTCCTTTGGTCATCTCTTGTCGTGATTGAATATTTTTTTCAGTAATTTCTATAATTATTAACCTTGGATCTGGCTCTTCTTGAGGTCGCAACCGTAGCATTTGATCGAAAGTTTGTAGTTCGATTTTTTCAAAAATTCCCAAGTATCTCAAGCCTAATGTTGAAAGAGCCACAATCAAAGTACTAAGTAGTACAGTCAAAAGTTTGAGTTTTGGTGTTGCAATTTTACCTTTTGTCAAAACTTCACCTACAAATTTAGTATCAGCAAAATTACCGCACAATTCTTGCCACGTAGTAGAAATAGTTGTAGGATTTTGATAGATAACTGGCAACCAACTGGCACAAGGAAATTCATTTTCCAGTCCTTGAAGTCTTTCTCGCGCTTCTCGCACAGCCAAGTAAAATGGTTTGCTATCTGCAAAGGCGGTAAGAAAGTTTTTTAAAAATTCCTGTGCTATTAAATCTGGCACTCCTTCCCGCATTACAATCATTTGGGGAATGTTTAAATCAGCTAAATTTCGTCCTAAGCCAATTCCGTCACAAGAATTGAAAATTGCTAGTTTTAAACCGCGTATAATTGCTGCCTTAAGTCCATTTTTCAACTGCGAAATTGTTAAACTTTCTGTTTGATTGATACAAATTTCCCCAATTTCTCCGTCAGTAAGACTAGTGCTATGTCCGGCAAAAAATAGAATATCCCAATCATGATTCCATAGATGCTCGTCAAGTGTTTGTCGTGTTGGTTCTATAAGAAAAGTGGTTTTGCCATCTGTTAAACCTTGTAAAGCAGAGGCATCTTTATCAATATCAATACCAACTCTATTGCCTAGAATTGCCAAAATTTTGACTTTACCTGTAGGAGATTTTTGTAATAAATGAGTAGATTCATACTCATGATTGCTTAAAGCTAATTCCGCTTTCGGGTAATCTTCAAAAAAATGCCACAGATGCCAAGGCAAGCGATGCAGTAAAACTATATTTGTTTCAATAATTACTCTAATTTCATCATTACGACTAAGTAGAGTTCGCAACTGCCGTTCAATATTCTGAAATGATTCACATTTTAACCAAGCATTGATATTTGCTTGTAGCTGTTGACACACTTCATTAAAGTCATTGACAGAAATATTGGTTATGTCTTGCGAATGTACTTTTATCCGTTGATTCCTACCCAGGCGTTGATGAACTGCTGCGTAGAGTAATTGCCATCTGCGGTAGAGTTCGCTTAGTTCTGGTGCTGGCGGTAGACTCCCTGTTAATTTCACAGGTACAAATTGGTTATCACACCAAACTTGAGCCGTGACAACAGGAAATCCTTGATTTAAATCTCCTCCCAAGAAGCTGAAGACAACTAGCTTACTCATAAGTTAAATGGACTTAGCCATTCGTGATTAACTAATGACTAATCAACAGAGAGCATTCTACTTATGCAAAAATACCAAATAAAAGTGCAGTGTAAGGACTACACAAGACAAATTTGGTCTAAACCTATGACTTTCGAGCAAAAACAACGTTTACAAGCCACCGCAAAGAGATTGCATCAACCAATTTGACACTGCTGGCTCATAATAACTAAATTATGAAATTTTCTGTTATTTGATAATTATCAAGACCAACCTGGATGCTGAAACATTCTCCTACTTCCCCATCAAAGAGTTTTAACTGCATATAACTATCTTGAATTCTTGCTTGTACTTGTTGAAGTATTTCCCCTCGATCTGAAAGTAAAATTAGCTTGATATTAGCAGGTAGGTCAAGTTGATTACAAGCTGGATGTAGTTGCACGCGAATACTAACTTGTTGGTTAGCTTCTGGTATTAAGGCGATTAATAAAATAACTTTTTGAGTCTCTATTTCTATTCCCAAGTTAATCAGCTTGGCGCGTTTGATCGCGGCAGCATTTAACCCGGAAGAAGTGCGGAAATTAAAAGCTAGGCTACTGGAGTTTGGCTCAAAAAAAGTCTCTATAGCTTGCCAAGAAGCATCGTAAATCTGCTCCAACCAACGACTGAGACTCACTTGTACTTGTGAAAATTGCGTAGGTGCAGATTGCAGTCTTTCTTGGTACAAACGCTGCCGCCACTGCTCATTTTCTAATAGCACTCCCCAGGTTGTGAATGGTACTGCCAGTCTAGGAAATGTTACAGAGGGATTTCCTAACTCTTGCACAAGATTTTCTGCTTGAGGAGTCGATAATTGTGGGAGTGGAGCGATCGCACCTTTCATCTCCTCTGTTCCACAAAATTGGTAGGTGATCCAAAAAGCATTAAGGTCTTTAATTAAGTGCCGTGCATCTATACAATAAGTCCTATCTACTTGGTCGTAGTCTGCTAGTGATTTAAGTTCTTGATGGGTTATATAGCTCCAAATTCTTACCCACTTCCCATCTGCTGTAACTTGCACTGCTAAATAATAGTCTGCTGCCCAACTAGGAATGTCTACCCATTCTTGAGGAACTTCTAACTCACTATCATCAATTGCCTCGCTAGGAATTAAAACGACTCGCTTTTGATTTAACAAAATTGCTGTGCCATTGACAAATTCCCAAAAAGCAGGAATACCAGGAGAACTATGCCAGATACTTGCTTCTGGAACATATTCAGCTTTTACCCAATTCAAAAACCCATAAACGCAAATTTGATTTATGTAAGCACGCCAGCGACTGCTAGGTGTGGCGTACATTTGGCTTTCTTGCCAAGAACTTGTCTGTAATGATGGTGATATTTCTAACAACAGTTCCTGCGGTTCAGTAAAAGCCGAAGTCATTCTTACTACCTCATCATTCATAATTTCAGCGATATTCCCCATACTTAACTTTCAACCATTCTTCCAAAGCACTACTCATATCATTAACTAGGTTGGAAGTCACAGAAATATTAAGCGTGTCTTGGCTCCATTGGATCAATGCTTTCAGCATTGATTCTCTACATTTGATCAGCCGACGAGAAACAGTAGGCTGACTCATTTGTAGGCGTTCTACAATCTGTGGCTGAGTTAATCCCTGTTGGTAATAAAGTTGAAGTATTTCTTGAGTTTTTGCCTCAAAAGCTTGTAAAGTTTTTAACAAAACAGCTTCAATCTGAGATCGTTGATTTTGTTGGTTTTGGGCATCCTCTTGGGCTATCATCTCCGTGATTAATGATTCAGAGGATGGATCTGGCAAATCAAAAGTTGTTGTGGAGTCATCTTTTGGTATCACTACATTTAGAGAACTAACAGGTGGATACAGATAACCACGCACGTAGATAGCTGCTTGGGTTAGCCACTGTTCAATTTTCTCTCTCGTGGATTCTGGAGTAGGTTGAGTTAACTGATTTTGGCGATCGCGGTTGTAGAGCTTGACAATAGCTTCCCAAAGTTGAGGTTCTGGTTCTGGTAGTGACTTTGTGCCACCTGGTTGGTTTTGAACATACAGTTCTTTGAAACAAGTCCAGGCTAATCGATATTGAACAATTAGAATCGGTGATAATCCAGCTTGAGCAAGAGCTTCTAAAAACTGCTTTTTGCTTACTTTGCGTAACAATGCCCAATTTGTGCAAATATCAGCTTCCTTGCGTTGGCGTAAAATATCTTTTAGCCGACTCGGAACTGCCATAGTAGCATAGGCTTTTAAGCTAGAGCATTTTTCTAGATTAAAATTTTTGAGAATTGTTTCAATTTCAGCATTCGCCATTTGAAAATAATCTGCTAGGCTATGTTGACTATTTGTAAATTTGGCAATAGTCTTTTTAGCAGCCCAATAATTTTGTTCCTGTAAATAAGCAGATAAATGCATTCTAGCAAGGCTATTAGATTCCTCTCGCCAGCATTTGTACCAATGTAATGCCCAAAAGTTTTCTGAGTTAGGGACGAATGATGAAGACTCCAAGCAATTTTGAATATTTCGATGTAGTTTGATATCAATCAACCATTTGCTGAATCTGTCTCCTTCCAACTCAACGAAGGTTGAGAACATCTCGATAATTTTTTGACGAGGACGCATAAGCAGTTAACAATTTCAATCGATCCGAACTTAAGCAACTATCAAAACCGCAGATATCTCTGTGGACAATTGCAAGATACTGGTTTGCTAATTTCCAATTCAATAGCGCACATATTTTATTCCTTGATGTTTTTGAAGATAACTCTATTCATATTCTGTTGAATCTAGATAGTTTAGTTATTTTAAAGTTAAATTTTTGTAATTATGGGTTTAGTAGCCATAATTGCGAACATATACCTAATTGAGCCTTTTTGGGAATACGCCCTTCGGTATACTTTTGACTATCTATTTTTCCTAAATCCTTAAAAAATGGGCGAACCGGGAATAATTAAAGTTAATTGCTTATTTTTCAGCTTAAAGTATTTTAATTAAATCGATTAAATCAACTTTTTTGAGCTAACCGCACGTGAGTTTAAAAGTGAGAAAAATCAAACTACTGGCTTTGATATTAATTAGTTTAGCAATGGTGTTGTGGTTTAATTTGCGTTTTTCAACACCTTCAATACCCACTATTGCAGCTTCACCAGCAAAAACTATCCGCTACTTCGATCGCACTTTGCCCCAAGGCATCGCTCACATCGTGCTGATTCCAGTTAATAGCAAATTTTTGGTGACTCCTGCACTATCACAGAAGGTAGCCACTGTAGAGGAATTTGCCCAAAAGCATCAAGCCGTGGCTATTTTGAATGCAGGCTTTTTTGATCCAGTCAACCAAAAAACTACATCTTATGTTGTCCAACAAGGAAAATTGATAGCCGATCCCAAACAAAACGAACGGCTGGTGAACAATCCCAACTTAAAATCTTATTTGGGCCAAATATTCAATCGCACAGAATTCCGTCGCTACTTATGCGGGCAAACTAGCCGCTATTCCATTGCCCTACACAGTCAGTCACCACCAGCAGGTTGTCAGTTAGTTGATGCTATCGGTGCTGGCCCGCGCCTATTACCAGAACTCACCTTAGAAAAAGAGGGCTTTGTAGACAACGCTAATAAACGAGATGCGCTTGGCAGCAATCAACCCAATGCCAGAACTGCTGTAGGTATCACCCCTGATGGCAGCGTTATTTTAGTTATGGTGGCTCAAAAACCCTCGGCTCCCGCGAATGGAATATCTTTGCCAGCATTAGCTGATTTGATGAAAACTCTTGGAGCCGATCGCGCCATGAATCTGGATGGAGGAAGTTCGTCTTCGCTTTATTACAATGGGAAAACCTTTTACGGGAAGGTTGATTTGGAGGGAAATTTTATCAAGCGTCCTGTAAAGTCGGTTTTGCTGGTTCAGAAAAGGTAGGGATTGTGGGAATTATACCTACCTACTGGTAGATTTTTTCCATATCAGCAATTCCCGAATCCGAATTGCGTCACAATAGTAATAGGCAATCATTGAAGGTGCTATTATGCTTCGTCTAACTCAAATTATTCGGAACTTGTTCCTTCGTCTTGAAGGCTTGTTTGGTGTTTTATTCCAAAGTATTTCTAATTTTTTCGGAAATTTATTTGGTTTGTTTGCCAAGCTTTTCGGATTCTCTGAGTCTGGTTATTTCTTAGAATCCGATCGGGTGCAAGACGTAAATCAAGCTTCAACTAAACAGCCAATTGAAACGAATCGGGATAACACTACTAAAATTCCTGCCCCTAACCGCCGTCGTTCTAATGCTAAACTTGACGACTACTACCTCAACATGGCTCGTGATGTGAAAAAGAACTAACAAAAGCCATCAAGTAGAGGGTTAATAGTAATAAGCTGTTCCACCTTTAACTTGCATAATTAGGGTGGGCAATAATTTGGCGTCAGCGCTACTTTAATAACGCTCAGTACAAGTCAGCCGAACGCTGTCCACCCCACAATATTTTAATTAAATTTAGATGTACAAATTATATCTGGAACAGTTTAGCAATACCTAAATTGCGCTTTACATTTTTAGAAAAATCATCTAGCCACAATTAACGAATTTGGATGTGCGTAGGCGATCGTTTACGGCAGGCATCGCACCTTTCACAAAAATTTTGTCCAGTTTGAGGCTGGACAATAGCTAGAAATATTTTTGAGTTTGAATATTTACTTGGTTTTTAGCTAACTTACCAAATCAACTAAAGCGTTGCTTTGGAAGCGAACTATAGATGAAACTGAGCAACCGCGATAATTCTCAGAGGTGAATACTGATAGTGTGATATTGGCTTGACCTGGATCTAAAATGCGTTTTACCTTGCAGGTTTGCATTTTATTGTTGCAGTAAGCAATAATGCGATCGCCAGCCTTGACTTCCAACGCTTGAATTTTCAATTAATACCAACCTTGCCAGGAATTTGCTTTGTTAAAGAAAAAATATATTGCTATATTTCACTCGCTTAACAATAGCAATGTTTCTTTACTATAGCACAAAAAGGATATCAATGCTATCAATTTAATCTTGGTAATGTCAAGTTTGTTCGGGCTGCAAATATTAGTGCAGGAGGTAGGAAGCAGAAATTTATCTGTTGCTCTCAACCCTATCTAATTCCAAGCCACCAAATCGTTTGCACAGTTTACAGGTCGGAGTATTTGTTGAAATTAAGATGTAGGGAAACCTCTACTCCAAAGAAGTTGGAGCAAAATTTGTTTGAAGACAAATTTTTCTTTCGATGTTTTTGTTACAATCATTGAAATTTTTACTTAAAAATACCACTATGGCTTTATACGCTGAATTACATAGACATCTAGGCGGCTCGGTCGTACCACGAGTTTTATGGCGATATTTCGAGCGGCATTCTTCGGAGTTAATTTCCCGCTTTGCTGACTATTCAGATTTTGAAGATTTTTATACCCGCCCACGTAACACTCTAGATGAGTATCTAGAATTACACACCTTGGTAGAAAGCGTCCAAACTGTAGAAACTTTGCCTTACTTTATCTATCGCTTGGTGCGGGGTGCTTACATATTTGAAAATTTGGCTTATCTGGAACTGCGTTACACTCCTTATTTGCGGACACCTGAGCATCTGAGTCAATCTGCAAGAATTGACAAGATGGCAGAAATTGTGCGAGTAGTAGGGCTTGCCAGCCAGCAGCCAGAATATCCGATTGTTACTAGCCAAATTCTCTGTATGCATACGCGCCTACCTTATGAGGTGAACAAGGCGATTGTTGATTTGGCGGCGCAAAATAAACAGTATGTCTGTGCAGTAGATGTAGCAGGAGGTGATAGTTATTACGCCGATCGCTTAGAAGAATGGATTAGCTTATATGATTATGCGCGATCGCTGGGCGTTAACACCACGGGACATCTATATGAAACCACCGCTGGTTGTTACCCAGAACTGTTACCATATTTGATGCGGATTGGTCACGGCATTCAAATTCCCCTACTATATCCAGAGCTACTTAATGATGTAGCTAGACGCGGGCAATGTTTAGAGGTTTGTCCGACAACTTACCTAAAAACTGGAACTTTGCAAGATATACGTCAACTCAAATTAGTTTTTGACCGTTGTCTTGATGCTGGAGTTGATATCGCTATCTGTACTGATAATGCCGGATTGCACAATGTGCGTCTACCATTTGAGTATGAGAATCTCTTGACTTACAACATTATTAGTTTTGCACAACTACAAGCTTGTCAAGATGCGGCTTTCCGTCATGCTTTTGCTTGGCCTTATAGTCAACGTCCTGCATCACTGTTGAACGGTTTGCTCAAACCTGAACCACCGAAAATTTTGTCCATGAGAGATAGTAATTAACGAATCGCCTAAAAATATTTATAAAGTCAGGTGATTTAATGTTAATTAATGTTGCAATTACTAACTTTTTCTGATGCCATAGAAAAAGTTGTAATACACAATAGATATCTTGCAAAATTAATGTTTTATAAATTAAACCACAGATGCACACAGATAATTTATCAGTGTTTATTTGTGGTTCTTTTGTTGCTGAGAAAGGATTCTTGATATAAGTCGTATATAGCGTGCCCCAGAAGCTATAAACTATAATTTATGGCATCTACTATTCAAGCTCTACCAACAGAAGTTGTATATCTCATTACAGCTGGAGAGGTAATCGACTCTTTAGCCTCTGTGGTGCGGGAATTGGTAGAAAATTCCCTAGACGCAGGTGCAACGCGAATTGTGGTTTATCTATGGCCGCAGCAATGGCGAATTCGCGTGGCAGATAATGGCTGTGGAATGAACCTAGATGATTTGCAACAAGCAGCCACAGCCCACAGCACTAGTAAAATTCGCTCTAGTGCCGATTTGTGGAAAATTAACAGTTTGGGTTTTCGTGGTGAGGCGTTGCACAGTTTAACGACTTTGGCTGATTTAGAAATTTTGAGTCGCCCTCTGGAGGGAAATTTAGGATGGCGGATAATTTATGGCGATGGCGGGAAAGTTGTACAAGTTGAAGCAACTGCGATCGCACCTGGTACAGTAGTTACAGTTTCTCATCTTTTCGGTAATTGCTCATCTCGTCGTCAGGGATTACCCACAACAGCACAGCAAATGAAAGCTGTGCAAGCCACAATTCACCAAATCGCCCTCTGTCATCCCCACGTCACCTGGCAGATTTGGCAAAATGACCGTCAATGGTTCACCATTTGTCCGGCAGCGACAATTGGGCAATTGCTACCGCAGATTTTACCACAAGTGCGACAAGGTGACTTGCAAGAAGTCAAACTCGAAATACCCAACCCCCCCAACTCTTGTACAGACGCGATGAATCGCGTCTCTACGGACACTTGTACAGACGCGATGAATCGCGTCTCTCCTCACTCAGCACTAAATTTAGTGGTAGGATTACCCGATCGCACTCATCGTCATCGTCCAGATTGGGTACGTGTAGCTATCAACAGACGCATGATTAAGACACCGGAACTAGAGCAAACCATATTATCAGCATTTCATAGAACATTACCACGCGATCGCTATCCAATTTGTTTCTTACATCTTGCCATTTCCCCCGATCAAATTAACTGGAATCGTAATCCAGCAAAAACAGAAATTTACCTCAACGAAATCATTTATTGGCAAGAGCAAATTACCCAAGCAATTAACCAAGCACTCAGCATTTCTTCTAACAATCTCAAAGAAGCTGTTCACACAACACGAGTTAGTAAATTACTCAAAGCCGCAGAAGCCAAAGGCAGCTATAATTTCAATTCTCAAAATCCTAATGAAAATCCCAAAACTCCTAACTCCTCACTCCCAACTCCTAACTCTTTAAAAGCTGTCGCGCAAGTTAGCAACACTTATATTGTGGCGGAACATTCAAGTGGTATGTGGTTAGTAGAACAGCACATTGCCCATGAGCGAGTTTTATATGAGCAATTGTCTGATAATTGGCAACTTGTCCCCGTCGAACCGTCAATAATTCTTTATCAATTATCGCCAGCGCAAGTATCACAATTGCAACGCATCGGTTTAGAAATAGAACCCTTTGGCGAACAACTTTGGGCAGTCCGTAATATCCCCGCACCTTTGCAACAGCGAAACGACTGTGCAGAAGCAATTTTAGAGCTTAGTTGGGGAGGGGATTTACAAACAGCCCAAGTCGCTGTTGCCTGTCGCAGTGCTATTCGTAATGGTACACCCATGAATCAGCAAGAAATGCAGACACTTTTAGATAATTGGCAACGTACTCGCAACCCTCGCACCTGTCCTCATGGACGACCAATTTATTTATCTTTAGAAGAATCAGCTTTAGCTCGGTTTTTCCGACGTAATTGGGTAATTGGAAAAAGTCATGGAATTTGATGTTTTCAGTAATGCTAATACTAAATGTCGTTTGCTGTTGTAGATTGCCAAGTTATTTGTCCGCGTTGACAGATTAATGTCAGTATTGCCAAAATAATGTCTGCATTCACTATGTCATCAAATTGTCTTAGCTAACCATTAACAAAATAATATCGTTAAAAATATCGTTAAACTTTTCAGCGTGGTGTGTTACTGTCATACATCAACCTTGACAGCAAGACCTTACCCCCCTATGAGGATTTGTGGTTCAAATAAATGAAAATTGCTGTAAGTTGACAAGTTCTTGTCCCATTAGTTCAATAATTCCATGACTTTTACCAATCTTTCAACCCACCTATTTTTAAGATAAGTTTGTAAAACTCTCTCCAAAAAAATTGTCAATTTCCAAACATCCTCTCAACCCTTCTCTAGCTAGGAATGCTTTTGAAACGTAAAAAAGTATTATCGTGCAAAGTCTCATTTTTCCTGATTTTAAACCATCTTTAACTGAGAAGGGTGTTGAAATACTTCTGATTGCTTTTGTTTTTTGTGTGTCCCTCCTTTTAACTCGCCTTTTCTAGCTGGGAGGGGTGTTGAAACTGGTATAGGCAGCGTACATTACGATTTAACTGAAATCTTTCAACCCGCCTCTAGCTGGGAGGGGTGTTGAAACTTCAGGGAGTTGAGTGAATTCATCGTCTGAGTACAGCACTTTCAACCCGCCTCTAGCTGGGAGGGGTGTTGAAACGCTATGCTTGCTTTTGGTAAAGCCCAAGAAATGCTCTTTCAACCCGCCTCTAGCTGGGAGGGGTGTTGAAACCAAAAAATCGCAGAGTTGCAGCAGCAATTAGGCATCTTTCAACCCGCCTCTAGCTGGGAGGGGTGTTGAAACTCTGCGCTTCAAACCCTTGATTTACCAATAGTTATGAAGGCATTTTTGTAACGTCTCCCAAAATCGCCCGTCAGTTAATACTTAAAAAAGTAAATCAACTGACATATTAAAGGCTATAAACCTTATTAAACAAGCGATTTAAAGTTTTGGCAGGAGTCCCAGGGAAATCGCTCCCGCTTTACCATGCCAAAAAATAATTAAGGTGGGTTCCCCCTTGCTCGGAGGTGATTCAGTAGCCACCACTGCGGTAAACCCGCACCTCTATTACTGGGGGCGCACCTAATTCCTATCCACAAGGGATAGCAGCATCAAGGTGGGCAGCTACCAGGGTCAGAAAGCAAGACTGTTTAACAGCAGTCAAACTAACCCAAATTTACACAGCACAGAGGCTTGTAACAAGCATGAACTGCGGCGCTGTTGAATTTTCTTATTTTATTGTCAAGGTTCGGTGTTTTGTCAATCAGTTTATTTTGCGAGAATGGTAAGCGGAGATCGCTAATTCTTTCGCTTTCTCTTGTGGACTACCTCGAATTGGCTGTTTTGACTCCTCTATCACAATTCCAGCTTTAACAGCTGACGAGTGAATATTTGCCATCAATCTGCCATAACTCCATTGATGAACGCTAACTCGGTACTGTTTGGCATACTTTTGTTGAACTTCTATTAAGTCTGATTTTTGTTCAGCTTTGGCTTGAATTTCACTCTGAACTTGCTCTCGTATATTGTCCAATTTGGGTAGAACAATACTTCCAGCAGAGTATGTTTGGGCGATCGCAATAATCTCTTTCGCTAGTAATCTGTCAATATACTCCCCTAACTCCGATTCTCCAAACTGATTTGGTGCAGCAAGCGTTTGAGCTATTTGGCGTTGGTGGGATAAAAAATGCTTTTGCTGTCGCTGTCGATTTAGGAGTTTGTAATTATCACCCAGTAGTTGTCTGATGCTGTGATAGGTAATTACTTGACCTATTGTGCCATATACTACCGCTAGCGTTGCAGGCTTGTCTAAGCCAAGGCTAACACCAACAAGAATATGAGATTGTCCTTTATACAAAGGTTTCGTGGGGCGAGGAAAAGGGTTATTAATTGTGTCTAAAATAGAGTTTTGCCGTTTTATATGGGCTTGCTGTTCTTCATTAAGCTTGCCTTTGGCTTTTGTATTAGTGATAATTTTAGCGGTTTTTCCGGCTTTTTCTTCTTTTACTTGATTGGTTCCTTCAGTCGTCCATAGGCGGGTATCTACAGAACAGTAGAGAGTTAAGCGATTAACATTCCAAGGATCGCCTTTGCCTTTCTCTTCTTGCCAAGCAATACGCCCACTACGCAAGGTGAATAGGCTACTAGAGTGTTGATTTTTGCTATTTTTCTTAATTTGTTGATCTTCTAGGAAGCGTTGAAACCAGTGAAGGTGGCGAGAATCACAATACACTTGAAAACTATGCTTACTGAAACATTTAAATTTACACAGATGCGCCCAAACTGGTTTTTAAACCAAGTCATGTCTTCGCTGCTTCCGTAAGCTACCGGGAAAGGTACTTTGCTAGATTGTCTTAAAAGGCTGTCTTGCCAAGATTTTGCCTCGGCTTCATTTATTGGAACGTTATGAGTGGCAACGAAAATAGTTTCTAACCATTTGGCAGCAGTTAAATCTCGACCTTTGGGAATTTGTGTTTCTAGCTGTTCTCTGATGCGTTCAATCTGAATTTCAAGTTTACGGCGACGTTGAGCAAATTTTTTAGCGTCTTCCTCTTTCTCGTTGATTTTGCAACCATTTTTGAGCAAATAGCTGATGGCGCAACGAGTCAAGTTATCTTCTGTGTTGCGGTAAGTCTCAAATAAATTCTTTGATAAATTGCGATCGCTATCTGAATTTTGAGGTTTTTTGCGCTTTTTAGCTTTTTTCCCATTCGTTGATTGAGTTTCAGCAGTATTGAGAGGAGCAAATCGAACCAAAATTTCAGCAGCTTTAGTGCGAAGACTATCTAAGCTGACACCACTACTTTCTACCAATTCAACATCACTGTTGAGCATTTCCAACCAGCGAATTTTGCCTTCTAGTTGGAACTGCGATCGCTTCATCAGTGCCAACCAAGATTTGTAGATGTAATTGACTGTGGTAATCGCACTCGTATAAAACCGTCCAGGCTGACCAATAAAGCGAGGGTCAGTTTTCAAAGGTTCGCAGAGTTCTTTGACAATACTGGTGGGGTGTTTGCCCTTTTGTCGCCAACTCTCAAACTCTGGGTGTTGACTTACCTGACGTAGTAGTTCATTAATCAGTGGCGTATTTAAATCTGCCATCAACTTCCATAGTTGGTGGCGTGATGGTTCTGAGGCTACAAGACGACACTGAATAGTGATTTGGCTCATTGCTTTAAAACAATATTGTCTAATACTAACACAATTGTATTAAACAAGTCTTCTGTAAAATAAATTGTATGCAGGAGACATTTTTTACAAGCAAGGAAGCGGCTGAAATCGCAGGCTGCACCCTTCGTCAGCTACAGTATTGGCGAGAGAGAGGGGTGATTGTTCCTGTAATCAGTGATACTGGGACAGGACGTAGTATTTATTACTCAAAGTCAAATCTGCTGGAACTGGCTGCAATGTCATATTGGCTATCTGTGGGGTTAAGTTTTGACATAGCCAGCACCACGCTCAAAAAGCTGAAAGACCAAGAGCCGGAGTTATTTACTTCAGGTAAAGGTAAACGGTTTATGTTGTTGTCCCAAGCGCAGGAGCGTTCGCCGTTAGGCGTGCCGAAGGTATCGCTTGAGCTTGTGGAGTTTGACAAAAAAAAAGCGATCGCATCTCTAGAACAAGGTCAACCTGTGATTCCTGTGTGGTTAGATATCATTTATCAACAATTAGCCGAGAAACTGGGAAAATAGGGATTCTCTTTCATAAGATAGAAGCGATCGCAGGAGTTAAGTATAGTGCCGCGTGGAACAAGGAAAAACAGCAAAAAGCAAGCAGAGGAAAGCGGTTCTGGAGATTTACCACTTCTACAGTTAGCGAACCAAGCTGATGAGCGCTTGGACATTCCGGCAATGGAACAATGGCTGTGGGATGCTGCTTGTAAGATACGCGGTGCGACGGATGCACCAAAATTCAAAGATTTTATTCTGCCGCTAATTTTCTACAAACGGCTGTCTGATGTGTTTGATGATGAGTATGAAAAGTGCGCCGAGAAATTTGGGGGTGGAGACTTAGCCCGTGCTTTCATTGAAGCAGATCACAAAGATGCAATTAAAAATAACCGTCAGCCGATTGTGCGTTACTATGTCCCCCATGAATACCGTTGGGATGCGATTCGCTTTCATCCTAAAGATGGCTTAGGAGAGTTTATCACAACGGCGATGCGGGAAGTGGCAAAGCGCAATCCTGGGTTATCGGGAACGCTGACGCTGAAGGATTATAACGAGAAGCAAAGCAATCAGCGCGTTTTGGATGATGACCGTTTAAAGGACTTGATTGAAGTCATCAGTCGGCATCGGTTGGGGTTAAAAAATACCAATGCAGATGTTTTGGGGGAAGCCTATGAGTATCTGCTGCGGAAGTTTGCCGAAGGACAGGGGCAAAGTGCGGGGGAGTTTCTCACACCATCAGAGGTGGGTTGGTTGATTGCGGAAATTATTGACCCTGAACCCTACACGAAGATTTATGACCCCACTTGTGGATCGGGTAGGTTGTTAACTAAGCCGCGTCTGGTGTTCAATCGCAAGCATCCAGGCGAGGAGAGTAAAGCACCCCGGTTATTTGGGCAAGAGTTGAACTGGACGACTTTTGCGATCGCTAAAATGAATATGTTTTTGCAGGATTTTACTGATACTCAGATTGAAATTGGTGATACATTTAGACAACCTAAATTTACGGTTGACAAAAAGGTGATGCGCTTTGATTATGTGGTTGCTAATCCGATGTGGAATCAGGACAACTACGGCACAGATGCTTATGAAGAAGATTCTTTTGAACGGTTTCAGGACGGAATTGCATCTAAATCTTCAGCAGATTGGGGATGGGTGCAGCATATTTGGGCATCGCTGAAAGATAACGGACGGGCGGCGGTTGTTTTGGATACAGGTGCGGTGTCGCGCGGTTCGGGGAGTCAGAACAAAAATCAAGAAAGAGACATTCGCAAGGTATTTGTGGAAAGGGACAGAGTTGAAGGGGTGATTTTACTACCTGAAAATTTGTTTTATAACACGACTGCGCCAGGGGTGGTAATTTTGTTAAATCGCCTGAAACCTCTGAATCGTAAGGGCGAGTTTTTGCTGATTAATGCTGCTGATTATTTTGTGAAGGGCGATCCGAAGAATATTTTCACAAAGGAAGGGATTAAGGCAGTTGGTGAGGTTTATCGCAATTGGGAAACGCGAGATAAGCTGAGTAAAGTTGTTAAGTTAGAAGAGTTGAGGGAAGCGGATTATAATCTTAGTCCGTCGCAGTTTGTGGATGTTAGCGATAAAGTTGTGCATCGTTCCATTGAAGATATTTTGACAGATTTAGCAGCAGCAAGACAAGAGAGGGAATGGGCGGATAAAGATTTAGCTGAGGTGTTAGCAAAGTTGAATTTATAGCAATACAGTTCAGATAAGACCAAAACACTTGTAGAGACGGCGATTTATCGCGTCTCGAAAACCCAAAATTTTGTACAAGTAGCCCTTTGAACCGTATTGGAATTTGCGTTTTTTATATAAGGCGATGCCTACGGCTGGCTACGCCTACTCATTTGTTATTTCGGGGTACTCATTTGTTATTTCGGGGTACTCATTTGCTATTTCGGGGTACTCATTTGCTATTTCGGGGTACTCATTTGCTATTTCGGGGTACTCATTTGCTATTTCGGCGTACCCATTTGCTATTTCGGCGTACCCATTTGCTATTTCGGGGTACTCATTTGTTATTTCGGCGTACTCATTTGTTATTTCGGGGTACTCATTTGTTATTTCGGCGTACTCATTTGCTATTTCGGGGTACTCATTTGTTATTTCAGGGTACTCATTTGTTGATTTGGCGTGTCCATAACGCACCCCTGACTTTTCACGGTATCTGAAAAACCTCTCTCTAAATCTCTCTCCTAAAAGGAGAGAGACTTTGAATTTTCCCCCTTCCCGTGTCGGGAAGGGGGTTAGGGGGTTAGGTTTTCGTGGACTTTTCCACATAACCTGAATTGTCATAACGCACCCTACGAAACTACTAAAAGAGTTGAAACCTATGCTGATCATACTTGTGTGTACACCCTAGCCTACAAGGAGAGAGGCTTTAAGGCTTACTCCCCAACGCTAGTAGGGAAGGGGTTGGGGGTTAGAATATTCGCAGGTTGGGTTGAAGCTTTGCGAAACCCAACAAACCCTGCAAAATGTTAGCTTTCGTTCCTCAAACCTACCTACACATTTTAGGCTAGCCGATCTTTGAGTATTTAACAGGACTTACGCACTGAGATCCCCCAACCCCCTTAAAAAGAAGGCTTTAGAAGTTCCCCCCTTTTTAAGGGGGGCTAGGGGGGATCTAGGTTTTAGGCTTCAGTGTGTAAGTCGTATTTAAGTTTGTTTGCAATGAGTAGTATAGTGTAAATTGCTAAAGTTTCAATCAGCTACAAGGCTCTTATTGTTTTTATTTTCATCGAGGATAAACCCATGACTCAAGCAATTGATAAAGAACAAATGATAATTGATGAATTTAAAAAGTTATCTCCTGAGAAGCAGCAGGAGGTATTAAATTTTATTGAATTTTTGCATTTTAAAGCACAAAAGCAGGATGTACAGCATAAAGAAGAGAAAGAACCTATTTCCGCCTATGAAGCTGCTAAGGAGTATATTGGTTGTATTGATGGAGGCCCTGGTGATTTAGCTACCAATAAGAAGTATTTAGAAGGGTACGGGTGGAAATGAGGAAAAAGGTACTTCTAGATACAGGGCCATTAGTTGCATCTATCAATCATCGGGAAAATTCGCATAATTGGGCGGTTAATGAGTGGAAAAAGATTGAACCGCCTTTATTAACTTGCGAAGCAGTAATTAGTGAGACGTGTTTTCTCTTGCGAGATTTCTATGGTGGTGAAGATACTGTTATGTCTTTACTAGATACTGGCATAATTTAAATCCCTTTTCGTCTCAGTGATGAAATAGGAACGGTTAGAGAGTTGATGAAGCGATATCAGAATGTACCGATGTCTTTAGCTGATGCGTGTTTGGTAAGAATGAGTGAGTTGATTAATGGTAGTAGTGTGTTAACTCTAGATAGTGATTTTCGGGTTTATCGGAAGAATAAGAATGAAATGATGGATTTGATTATTGCTGATGGTATATGCGAGGGGTACGGATGAGTGAGATACAAGTACCGCCTCATTGGAGGATAGTGAAATTGGGAGATATTGCCCAATTAAAGAATGGTATCAATTTTAATAAAGAGCAAAAAGGAAGTGGTACTCTCACAGTAGATGTTCTGAATATGTATTGTGAAAGTTCATTTATCTCAATGAATAAACTTTATAGAGTAGATATTAAGCTTAAAGATGATTATCTGCTTAAAAAAAACGATATTTTATTTGTACGCTCATCTTTGAAGCAGGAGGGAGTAGGTTGGGCTTCTTTATTTCTTGATTTTACAGAGCCTGTAACATTCTGTGGGTTTATAATTAGGGCGCGATTAGAAACACAGGAAATTGAACCTATCTTTTTAGTTAATTATCTCCGTCGAGATACAGTTAGAAAAATTCTTATCTCTAAGTCTGGGAAAGTAGGAGTTACTAATATTAACCAGGCAAATTTACAATCATTGCCAATTATTATCCCCCCACTCCCCGAACAAAAAACGATCGCCCACACTCTGCGAACCATCCAGAAAGCCAAAGAAACCCGCCAGCGAGAGTTAGAACTGGAACGCGAACGCAAAGCAGCACTGATGCAGTATCTCTTTACTCATGGCACTGGTAACGAACCGCGCAAGCAAACGGAAATAGGGGAGATTCCTGAGAGTTGGATAGTCTCACGCTTTGATAGCTTATGTGTCCTTCAACGTGGATTTGACATTACTAAAAAAGAACAGAAGCCTGGTAAAATCCCTGTAATTTCATCAGGTGGAATCAGTAGTTATCACAACTTGGTTAAGGTTAATGGGCCAGGAGTTATTATTGGCAGAAAAGGAACACTTGGAACTGTTTATTATGTTGATTGTGATTATTGGCCTCATGACACCACACTTTGGGTAAAAGAATTTAACGAAAACAATCCTCTCTTTATTGCTTATTTGTTATATTTTCTCAATTTAAAACGTTTTGATTCTGGTGCTAGTAACCCAACTCTAAATAGAAATACAGTTCATGCAATGACGATTGCTTATCCAAAAAAGGAAGAACAGCAAGAAATCGCTGCGATTCTAAAAGCTTGCGATCGCAAAATTCAAGCCCTAGAAAAAGAACTCACCCTTATCGACGAACTCTTTCACGCCATGCTAGAACAACTGATGACAGGTAAAATTTCCACCCAACCCTTAACTGAGACTTACGTATGAGCGAAAGTTCCGCCGTGCAAAGACCGATGCTGAAATATGCCTATCAAATTGGCTGGGAATACCTAACTTCAAAAGAAGCATTACAACGGCGGGAAGGGAAGGGAGAGGAAAAGCTTAAAGAAAGATACTTTGCCGATGTTCTTCGCAGTCAACTAATTAAACTAAATCCTGGCGTTGTCACCTCTAACAACATAGATGAAATTCTTCGCCGCCTGCGAAACATTGACAACACCATCGAAGGCAACCGCGAAGCTTTAAACTGGTTGCAAGGCAAACAATCTATTTTTGTCGCCCAAGAAAACCGCGACAGAAACATTACCCTCATCGACTTTAACAACCCAGAAAATAACATCTTCCAAGTCACAGATGAATGGTCGCAAAAAGGCGTAAAATTTCCCAACCGCGCTGATGTTATTTTTCTAATTAACGGTATTCCCGTCGCCATTGCTGAAACCAAAGGAGAAAAGAAAACTGATGGTTTAGCACTAGGCATTGACCAAATTCGCCGCTACCACAACCAAACCCCCGAATTGCTAGCCTTTCCCCAAGTTTTTGAAGTCACAGAACTGTGGAATTTCTGGTATGGCTTAACCTGGAATACCAACCGCAAAAACTTGTTTGAATGGAAACTGACCTCTCCCCTAACCCCTCCCCTGCAAGGGGAGGGGAACAACAATATTACTCCCCCTTCCCTCGCAGGGAAGGGGGCTGGGGGGTTAGGTTCGATTATCCAAGAAGGCGACTACGAAGAGAAAATCAAAACCTTCTTCGACCATCAACGCTTTTTAGAGATTCTCAGATATTACATTGTTTTCCTCGAACGCGATGACGGCTTAACCAAAGTAATTTTACGCCAACACCAAACCCGTGCAGTCAAAAAAGTCCTGCAACGCATCCAAGACCCGAATAAAAAACGCGGACTAGTTTGGCATACCCAAGGCAGTGGTAAAACCCTCACGATGATTACAATTGCCGCCCAACTCCGCAATATTAGCGGCGATAATACCGTAATCATGATTGTTGACCGCAACGAACTAGAAAACCAACTAGACAAAAACCTCAAAGCATACAGCATCAAAAGTTATGAAGTCGCAACCAGTAAAGCAGACTTAGAAAAACTAATTCAAGATGATTATCGCGGGTTAATCGTCGCCATGATTCACAAATTCGACAAGATGAAGGTAGAAAATAAGCGTTCTACGATTACCGTCTTAGTCGATGAGGCACACCGTAGCACAGGTGGTAATTTCGGCATATATTTAATGGCTGCCCTCCCCAACGCCACATTTATCGGTTTCACAGGTACACCTGTCAGTAAAGCAGCTAAAGGACAAAACACTTTCCAAACCTTCGGCGAACCTAGTGACCCGAAATACAGCCTAGATTCGTATTCAACCGCCGACTCAGTACGAGATGGCACAACTCTGAAGCTAAATTATGCCTTGGCGAAATCAGAGTTTCGCGTTCCCCAAGAAATTTTAGAAAAAGAATTTCTCCAACTCCAAGCCGCAGAAGGTATTAACGATATAGAAGAACTTGATGGCATTCTCGATCGTGCAGTTAAATTAAAAGAGTTTCTCAAAAGTGAAGATAGAGTAGATAAAGTAGCGAAATTTGTCGCCGAACATTTCCGCGACTACGTTGAACCAATGGGCTTTAAAGCTTTTATGGTTGGTGTAGATCGGGAAGCTTGTAGACTTTATAAACAAGCCTTAGACAAATATCTCCCTGCTGAATACTCAACAGTCGTCTATTCCCGAACTACAGCCGCAGGACTGCGCGAGTACAACCTGACTGATGTCCAAGAGAAAGAAGTCCGCAAAGCCTTTATTAAAAAATCCGTTGTTTCTGCCAGAATATCCTTACCGGATGCAGTAATCGAGTTTATCGGATTGCGACCCAAAGATTTTAATTACACTAGCAAAACCCTAAGTTTTACAGGTTATTGTTCTGCTGAAGATGCTCAAAATTTAGAAACCCTTTGCGGTGGCGATGCTGATGCTGTGACAAAAATTCGCCAACTTTACGAAGACTACCGCAAAGCATTGCCCAAAATTCTCATCGTCACCGAGAAACTATTGACGGGGTTTGATGCGCCGATACTTTACTGTATGTATCTCGACAAACCCATGCGGGATCACGTTCTCTTGCAGGGAATCGCCCGTGTGAATCGCCCCTATGAAGACGCAGAAGGTTTAGTTAAGCCTTATGGCTTTGTTCTAGATTTTATCGGTATCTTTGGTGACAAACTAGAGCAAGCCCTTGCCTTTGAGTCAGGAGAAGTTAACGACATCATCCAAAATGTTGATGTGATCAAAAACCTGCTGCAAACCATGATGGAAAATACTGCACCTGAGTATTTACCGCTAGCTAAGGGATGGGACGACAAAGCAAAAGAAAGGGCTGCGGCGCACTTTGCAGACAAAGATTTGCGGGAGAAATTCTTTAAATTTGTCCGGCAATTACAATCAATTTACGAGATCCTCTCTCCCGATCCTGACTTGCGCCCCTTCATGGAAAATTATCAAGCGATCGTCAGGCTTTACGGAACGATACGCGCTGCTTACAATACCAGTCCTTACATTGATATTGAACTCACCGCCAAAACCAAAGAACTGGTACGCCGCAATATCACAATCGGCGAGTTAGAAATGCCAGGGACAATCCACGAACTCAATGCCCAACAATTAGAGCAATTCCGCCAAAATAGCACGACGGATACTGTAAAAGTTCTAAACTTGAGTAAGGCACTGTTTAGAGATGTACACGAGCAAAGTCAGCGATCGCCTTTTTTGATTTCCATTGGCGAACGTGCAGAAACTGTCCGCGCCAGCTTTGAAAACCGCCAAATAGAGGCGCAAGAAGCTTTAGCTAAATTAGATGAAATTGCCAATGAATGCATAGAGGCAGAGTCAGAACGGCAACGGCTCAAGGTTGATGAAAACACCTTTGCCATTTACACTGTCATCAAGCAAGCAGTTGCTCTCATTGATATCAACCAAGCCGAAACCATCAACGCCATTTATAGCAACTTCCCTGATTACTGGTGGGATGCGCGTCAGGAAATTGATTTAAGAACCGAACTTTACGCTACTATTTATCCTATTACAAGCTCAGTTGACCAAACCATTGAAGTCACCAATAATCTGCTGAAACTCGAACGAGTCGAATCATGAACACGACTCCTTTACCAGAAAAACTCGAAGCCGCAACGCAATGGAAAGACGCGCAAGCACTTAAGGATGCTGTGCGAGAATGGAGCGATCGCATTAAAGTCCAAGTCAAACAAATTCAACTCCGTCCGATGAAGCGCAAGTGGGCATCCATTTCTACTACAGGACGTTTAACGCTGAATACTGAACTGCTAGATTTACCAAAAGAATTGGGTGAGTTTGCGATCGTTCACGAACTTGTGCATCTCCTCGTTCCCAACCACGGTAAGCTTTTTAAGTGCTTTATGTCTGCTTATTTGCCTGATTGGGAAGAGAAAGAGAAGCGATTGCAGGGCTTTGTGGGATGATGCGGGAAACTGCCTTTAAAGGTCTTATATCATTATGATTTTGATACGGACAAGAAGCTTAAAGTCTTGTAGACTAAGATTATAGATACTAAATTTTAGTTATAAGTCTTAACTGGTTTCTAAATAAATGAAAAATGAGATTCCTTAACCCACCCATCACTGAAGCTATTCTTGATATAACAGTCAATCTTCATGATAATTTTAATCATGAAGAAATTTTGAAGTTTCATGAAAGTATTAAAGACTCTTTTCCAAATATTCAAAAGAGAATGGCACTTGAAGGAGGTTTTGAATTTAACTTAGAGAATCCGAATGAAATCAATTCTCAATTGTTTTCAGTATCTAATAAGCCTGAAGGATATATTTTTATTTCTTCTGACCAAAAAAGAAGTATTCAAGCTAAACTAAATGGCTTTACATTCAGTAGGTTGAAGCCCTATGAAAGTTGGGAAAGCTTTTATGGAGAGGCATATCAATTATGGGAAAAGTATGCTCAAATTACATCTCCTACAGAAGTCGTCCGTCTTGCTCTACGGTATGTAAACCAAATTATGATACCTGCCACAGGAACTATAGAGCTAAAAGATTACGTAAAAACATTACCAGAGATATCAAGTAATTTATCAGTCGTAATGGAAAGCTATTTTATGCAAATAGTTGTAGCTCATTCAGATTATCAACCATCAAGAGCAATTATTAATCAAACAATTGGTCAAATAAGCGAAAATGAAAAAGGAGAGAAAGTATATCCTTTAATATTTGATATTGATGTATTTCAACAAGTTAATCTTGACCCTGATGATGATTTAATAAAAAATATATTTGAAGTCAATTTGCGAACTTTTCGAGACGAGATATTTTTTAAGAGTATTACAGAAAAAACACAGGAACTTTTCAGATGAGTACATTACTTGCTCCAACTAACGGCCAATTTTCAAGTCATATTTCTAGTAGGGGTACTAGTACCCAACACTATGAAATAGTCCATAAAGTTCGAGAAGCTCAAGTACACAGGCTCGAAACTATAGCATGGAAGTATAATGCATCCTTATATTTATTCTCAAATTTAGATATTTCTGAGTTTGAGAATAGAGTAGAAGAAATTCGAGATGAACTCTTGGAAGGTCATCTTGCACTTTCCAAAGGAGATGTAAATATTCTTAAGCAACTAGTTGGACATTTAAGTGTTTTCCAACTTCTAGCTGTGGCAAGGCTTTTGAGTCCTCTTTTAGAAAATGAAGCCTATTCTCAGGATGCAGCTTCCATAATCAGTGTGCTTCTACAGCATCCAGCAGACGAAGTGAGATATGCTGCTTTAGAAGCAATTAGTTTTGCTCTAGGTGAAGTTCCTATTGCTGAAGAAATACTTGCAGAAGCCAAGAATTTGCTTAAAAATGAAGAAAGTACATTTGTACGTGAATTTTTGGAGTCACTATAGCAATCCTATTTGAGGTAGCAATCTTATTTGAGATCCGAACAGGGCGTACACTGATGCAGCTTGAAAAATCAAATTCTTGGTGATTAATAAAGAACTTCAGGTTAGTATAAATGTATCATTAGGTGTTATGTAATTTAGGATTGCTATATAAGGTGTGAGTGAATTACGTTACTACAGAAGTGTGAAAAGCCTTGCAACGTGGAAAGCAGGTAAGCAACAAAAGGCAATTCCATCTCCAGAACACGCGAATCGATACTTAAGAGATATTAAGGAGGGAAAAGGTTTTCCCTCCTTATGGCTACCTTCATGTTCTGAAGACTTAGAGAAAATTTCTTTAGGAATCCTGTTGAGAAAAGGACATCTCGATACCATAAATTTACTTGGCTTTAATGAATGCTGCTTTAGTAATGTGGGAATTGAGGTGAGTAAAGTAGAAGATACCAATTTCCCTATACCTACAGTAGGCCACTTGCATTATGAATTGTGTACCACAGATGACCTTGAGTTAACAGCAGCAATAGAATTATTTCTTAAATGTAATGGTGACTTTGCAGATTTTGTTAAGTCAGATCCTAATAAAAACAATATGCGGAAAGTAGCTGCAAAGTATATGAATGAAGTCAGCAAACAATATCAGCACAAAGTTCAAGAGTGGGCTAAAGAATACTTACAATGAGAGTTTAGCCATATAAGCTTAATTTGTGGCGATCGCATTTTTATAAGAGTTATCAAACACTTTTTTACCATTTGGTTTGGTTTTCTCCTAGAAGTCACAAGCGATCGCCTCATGCATTACGTAAGCTGATTGTTTCAGCAGCGACAAGGAAGACGGATTCATGGAGCGATCGCACCAAAAGTTTGAGTAAGAGAGGCTATTGTTGTTCTAGGCTTTCTATTTGCTGCTGTAAAAAATTGGCACGTCTACTATCACCTAACAAAGTGTATCCATTCTTAGCTTGAGAATACCAACTTATAGCCTGCTTATTATCATCTGTTGCAGCATAGACTTCCCCTAAAGCGAATTGGGCTAATATCTTCTCTTCTAAATCTTCATCACTTTTGGCAAGTTTGATTGCTGCCAAATAATTGTCCACTGCTTTTTGGGCTAATCCAGTTTGCCAGTAAATATCTCCTAAGGAGCGATAAATGATTGTTGATCGCTTACCTTTTTTTACTAAAGTTTCTAAAGTTGCGATCGCATCTGCACTCAAGTTATAGCTTTTGAAGGTATCAGTAGTCAGACCATAGGCTTGAATTGCATCTTGCGGTAAAGTGTAGCGGCTGTAAAAATTTGCCAACATTAGAGCAGTTACTTGTTCATTTAAACCTAATTTAGTTATTTTAGTTACTTCTGATTGGATAGCTGTTGCCTCAGATTTACGTAGCACACTAAAATCTAGGTTAGATGTGCCTTCGTCCTGAGATGTTTTGCCAGTATTGGCTTTAATAACTAATGAATAGTTTGTTCCTGGTTGTAATCGAGGTAAGCCAGGATAAACTAGAGAATTGTTTTTGACCTGCTTTTGCCACACTATTCCTGTGGGACTCTGCAAAGTTACCGTATATTGCGTAGCTTTAGGTATAGCATTCCAACGGAAAGTAGGAGTATTGTTCAACAGTAGAGTATGACGAGGAGTAATTAAATAGGGAATCAGCGGATTAGTACCGCCTAAAGTCCCAGCAGGTGGAGGTGCTTTAGAGATGATTGCTTGCCAAACAGGACAGATTGTTTTTAAACCTGATGGCACTCCTATAGGAACAAATGGTTTGGAGAGATTAGGACAAACTACTCTCACCCTGACACCCTTATCAGGCTTGATCTGATCTCCCTGATTTAATTCTGTTCCCACAGAAACAGGACGAAAATTTGACCAATCAGGGCGCTTGAGGAAGATTCTGCCTGTTGAGGAGTCAATTCTGGCTGAGTAGACAACTGCTGGTTTATCTTGGGCAATCGCAGTTTTTGCCATCCCCAACACTACAGCCCCTAATACCAATATTTTGCAAGTTAAATTCAAGTTACTCATTTCTGATTCTCCTGTTCTGTCAAGCGTTTTTGAGCAGTAATCACCCAACTATCTTCATCAGTACTAGATGTAATATCGGCATATTGAATGCAAGTTTCCCATTCTTTTAAAGCGCCTTTTTTATCCTTTTGGGCTTCCATAGCTTGTGCTAATAAACAGTGAGGAGCGGCAATATTGTTTGTTACTTTGGCGGATTGTTGTAAGTCAATTGCTTCTAGTAGTTTTGCTTGTGCCTTTGGATAATCGCTTTGCATTAGCCTTGCCCAACCTAGATTTTTTAGTAAAGCGTGTTTAGTCTCTGCACTAAGTTTTAACTTCTGTTCATCAGCCAATGATTTTTGGAGCAAATGAGTCGCAGCCGGATAGTTTTTGTTTAGGATGTAAAGACGAGATAGATTATTGATGGCATCGGGAATATTATCTTGTGCTGCAATTTGATATTCGGTACGAGCAAGATCGAGTTTTTGCAATTCTTCGTAAAGTAAACCTAACCGAAAATGGGCTAGGGTATCATCAGGGTTGAGTTTGATTGCTCGTTGATAATTCTCTTCCGCGCTTCCCCAGTCACCTTCTTTGTAATTGTTGAAGCCCCATTTATTATATTGGGTAGCAATTTGTGGTAAAGATATCCGCAAACCTACTAAACCAATTACTAATAATAATGAAAAACCTGCACTAATTTCATGCCAAAATCGCTCTGGGATTTTCCTACTTTTAAGAATACTTTTGTAAGCTTCTTGTCCTGCTAGAGTAAGTGCGCCGCCAGCAGTTAGTAAGGTCAAAATGCTTTGGGTACTAACTGCCAGTGCGCCTAGTGTATCTGGCCCACCTGTGAGGAAACGAGATGAAATGTCTCCGACTAAACCAAGAGAAATAGTTAGCGAAGATATAGAAACGGCACTCCAAAACCAATCAAGCTGATCCCAAAATTTATAAGGCTTTCTTTCAGGTTGTAATGACCACCACCACGCTTCTTTGGGAGGATTGAAGCTGGTTTGCCAATCAACAGTTTCGCAGATGGTGGCGATCGCTGTAGCATTGTCTTTGAGTATCTTGTCTAGTTGAGCGATCGCTGCTAAACTCTCTCCAGATGTCTGCATAGTATCTGCCAGTGCTGCCTGTACTTCGTCTCGTGCTGTGAACACTTCTAAAATTTGTGTGCGTGTAAGTTGCTGTTTTACTTCTTCTGGTTGAGTTGGTTGAGCAGCATCTGCGATTATATGATTGGGATCTGTAGATGCATCAATAGTAGTCTTAAGTTGCTCAACAGCTGTTTGATAACGTTTTATTGCCTGTTGCAGGCGAGAATCAGTCATAAGCAGATAAAAGCAGAGAGTGTTATTAATTTTGGTTCACCAATAAGAGTGAATGCTGCCTAATCCTTTGAACTCATCTTCATCACTTTACTCTGATTCACCAATTAAGGTAAATGCTGCCCATTTTTTAGGATTTTTTGGATACTTTTGCATTGTAGTTAACATTGCTTGTCGCAGTGCTTGCGCTTTGTTGAGATGACGTTCTTGCATATTTCGGTAGAATTCAATCATTAATTCTGCGGTTGATACATCATTCACTGCCCATAGAGAAACAAGAACACTAGGAATACCAGCAGTCATAAATCCACGGGATAATCCGATGATTCCTTCACCTGTGATTTGTCCTCTAGCTGTATCACAAGCACTCAGAACAACTAAATCGGCTGCCATTTCCGGCATATTCTGTATTTCACTTGTTGTCATAAAACCTGAATTATTAGAAGATGGTGCCAGTGCGATCGCACCAGGCCCATCCTCACTGAAAACTTCCAGTAATCCATGTGTTGCTAGATGAATCAATCTTACCCCTGTAATTAAATGATTCACTTCTGCAACCGTTGCTTTATCACCTGTTAAAGCTTGCACTTTAAAGAAATTAGCAACCGCTTGAGCTTCTTGTTCTGCACCTAATAAACTAGGCAAGCGCTCAGACTTTTGCCCTTGAATACTGGAAAATTCTGGCATTGTAGGGTTACCCACAACAAGTGCTGGTTTAATGAAATCATGAAGCTCATTCTGTCTTTCCCGAACACGCTGTCTTAGCTTATGTGTAAGAAATAGCGAGCGAATAGAAGGTGCAATAGATATTGTGTTTTTTTCGATTAAATATTGTCCATGTTCGTCTTGCAAGGCAGCAAACGGAACTAGCGTTAAGCTCCGATGTGGAATGAAAATAACTTTTTTATTAGCATCACGAGGTAGTAGCTCGGCAATTGGTTGAATTAAAAGCTGATATAGCTGATGTAGCTGAGTTAATTGTTGTGTATCATTGATAGGCTCAATGCTGATGGACGAGCTTCGACCTCTTACACCCATAGCCTCTCGGCTATCAATTAACACTTGGGCTAATGGTTTTTTCAACAACTTCAAATCAACTTCTCGAAAATCAACTTTCCCAGTTGGCTGAATCACCCAAATAAATAATTTTGTAGGTTTGGGGAGCAAATTCTCAAGAGATAGTTCTTGAATTTGTATAAACTGTTTGGCAGTTGACGCACCAGATGAAAAGGCATTTGTTTCATCATCTCGATACTGATTGTTATCTACAATATCTTCATAAATAATCGAGTACTCAACTAACGTGCTATTTTGCAGACGAGCAACCTGCTGTAGTTCCTTTAATGTTACTGGTTTACTACCTAGTTCTTGCTGAGAAAATTCAGAAAGTCGAAAACCCAAATCGTCAATCAGGGCAATCGTCCTTACTTGCTCAGATGCTGTCAAAGCTTGGTTTTTTTGCTTTAGTTTGACTAGAATAGATTGCAGATAGCTATAAGTTAGAGCCTGCTGCTCTCCAATATCAAATATCTTTAAACGTACAGCATTGCTTCTAGATAGAAAATCAACCTGCTGCTTTTGATCTTCTCTTTGCGTCTTTTTCCAGAGTTCGCTCCAGACTTTTCCAGAAGATCGTAATGTTTTTTCTGCATTTGGTAAATCACCCAATTTCTCCAAAGTCCATCCCAGTTTTGTTAAAGTTCTGGCTTGAGCAATCAATAGACCTCTTTCCTGCTTGGGAACGATGAACGGTGGTATTCCGTTTTGCTCTGTTGGAAGTTCGGCAATAATCGTCGCTTTCTTATATTGCTGAGTTGCAGCAGTATAATTACCTGATTTAACATAGTCATCGCCTAAATCCATGAGCATTTGCCAACCTGCCAAATTCAGATCGAATTCGCCATTCCATCCTTGAAAGACGGTCAGTTCGTCAGTAGGTAGTGTAGACAGAATTTGCTCGCGTTGCTCTTTTGCTTTAACGGGAAAAGATTTCTCCAAATTGTCTAAGGCTGTATTTAGATGCTTGAGGACAAGGATGGTAGATTTGCGATCGCCTAATCGTTGCGATATCTGCATCGCCTGCTTCAAGGATTGAATTGCTGGCTCAAATTGCTGAAGTGCGATCTGTTCTAGCCCTTGCTTCAATAGCCTGTCCGTTTCAGCGTTTATTTGATTCTGTTGGGGCTGTGTCAACCCTGGCAAAGGAGTCAATAAACTAGTTGTCAGGAAAACCAGAAGTGCTGAGAAGCAAGCAACATTAAGCTTGAGCCAGGAAAATTTAAATCGCATACTACTTTAAATGCAAAAGTGAATATTCATTCTTAGCAATGACCCAACCGATCGACTTACTAAGATGGCAAGATTTCAAATGTAATCGATAGTGCAGCCATCTGCTGTGTGTCTATTTGGCTGGTTCCATCAACTCGCGTTATGCCTGCACCACGAGTACCTTCGTCGAGATCGTTTAGTAAACTGACAATTGCCTCATCTGGTTTTTTATCTAAATTCACAGGTATTCCCCGTTGGCTATCTGATTCTGCTGCAAGTGCCTGCAATAACTCAATCGCCTTTTTGAAAGGTGTCGTACTGGCAATTACTAGTACTTCCGCGACACCAGGCTCACCAGCAATCCTAAATTTATACAATTCGCCGCGATCTGGGTCAGGGACTTGAATTTGTTGCCCTGCGGCAATGGGAGGAGCATCTTCATTTCCCGGTAGCGGTGAGAGAACTAACAACTCGCCATCTACACTGATGAGCAGCACACTGATGTAGAGATCGTGAGGTTCGTTATTCTGAACTAAAAAGCGGACTAAGGTTCCAGGTGTAATGCGTTGGACATTAGATGAGCGAGTGGTTTGTCCTCGACTACGACTCAGGGGTGCAACAGTTGCTCCTCTGACCGTAAATGCTTCTGCCTGAATAGCACCGCCATCCACTGTTTCCATTGCAGCGGCCACACTCAATTTTGAAGAGGTTGTATTTAAAGTCAGTTTTACCAAGCGTGCGGCTAATAAAGATTTGAGTTTTGCCTTCAAGCGATTACTTACTGCCTCAGATACACGTTCTCCACCAGAACCATCAGAACCAGGAATTAGATCGGCAGCTGGAGAAAACAGGGCAATACTGCCAACTTCAGGTAACTTTTTAATATTCAATTTTTGCAACTGCTTGACATACTCCTGTGTCACTCGTCCCAGGATGTAATTTATATCTGGCTGATTAGCTGATACAGGCTCAATTCGTTTGTTAATTGCCCTAAGTGCCCGTCGTGCTGATTCTATATCTTGCCCTAACGATGAATCTAGTCCAATTCGCAAAGTCAGGTCATTGGGAATTGCCCGCGATCGCTCTTGTAATAATGCACCAGCTGCGATCGCCGCTCCTCTAGTTGTTGTCTGGATCAGTTTGCCTTGTGCTTTAAGTTGTTGCCGTGACTCGATTTTTACTTGCCCTTGTTCTCGCCCTTGACTATCTACCACCGTAAAGGTTGCACCTCGTCCAAAGGCTTTTAAACTCCGAGGATCTATCCCGCCTAAAAACAAATCAATTTGATTTCCTTGTACTTTGGTAACTACTGCTTCGGCTGGTGTCTTTTTTCGATTGGTAAAGTAAACTATTTGTTTGTCGTTATTACTTCCCTGTTTGACGTTAAATTCTGGTTGTTGCACAATGCCGGATGTAGGGAAATATTCTTGCAGTATTCTTTGGGTTGTGGCGATCGCACTTAGCATTACCTGATTAACTGACTCAGAGGATGTTTGCTGCCAAAGATAACGACTGAGTATATAAGTAAAAATACCAACAGGCGTATCAGCAAAGCGCGTATCAATAGCTGACTGGTCTCGTCTAGCAGCAGCAAGCATGACTCCTTTCGGCACACCTTGTTGACGCAATTTTACAAAGTCTGAGTTTGTCAACTTCAGCCGAGACATCAGTTGTTTTTGATATTCTTGTTCTTCGGTATTTGCTAAAAGCTGGATTTTAGAATCTTTAATACGCAATAATTCTTGATCGCCGGGACGCGATCGCACTGTCAAAATTCCTTTTCTTGCGCCACCTGAGTAACAGCTATCCAGCACAAAGGTGACGTTTTCTGTATTGATGGCTTGCATTAATAACCACAGAGTATGCCCAGTAATATCATTAACCTTACCTCCTTTATTTGGATATCCAGGTGGGAGGTGACTGTCGATGGGTACAATTGTGCTGACTCGTCCATCTTCAAAAATTTTATCTGCGTCGGCAACTTGAGAACCGTGCCCAGAGTAATGAAATACAACCACATCTCCAGGTTGCGCCCATTTAATTAGATGTTCTTCAAAAGCCTGTAATATGTTTTTACGGGTTGCCTCTTGGTCGTGTAGAATGCGGATGTCATCAGATTGAAAGCCAAAGAGATTAATCAAAAGTTCTTTCTGAATTTGAGTATCATTGACTGCCCCTTCCAGTGGATACCATTGAAAATCATTTACTTTTAGGTAATCATTAATCCCTACTAACAAAGCCCTTTTGCGTGGCGTATTTTGGGCTAAAACTTGGGCATAGCGAACAGCTTGCTGCTCAATTTCTAATTGGCTAATCCCCAGAGTGGCTAAAGCTGAACCAGCGAACTGCAAAAACTGACGACGCTTAATGATTGACATAGCCTAGTCTTTTCCCCACATCTCCAAAATAGATAAATTTTGATTCGCTGATGAAGATTATCATCTGTATATACGTATTAATACAGAAATAGCAAGAAAATTGAGTGTGTTGAAATAATTTGTAGTATTGAGGATGAAAGAAAGATTACAACGCTATTACCAATATTTATAGACAAACAAAGCTGCCATCAGGTTGAGCAAAAAACGCTGTCTAGAGTCATCAATTTGGCATCGATTTTAGATATTACTCTGCCTCGCCAATAAGCGTAAATGCTGCCCAGTCTTTGGGATTCGGATGATTTTCCATAGTTTTGAGCATTGCTTGACGTAATGCTTGAGCTTTATCTAACTTGCGCTCTTGCCAGTTTCGATAAAATTCAGTCATTAACTCAGCCGTAGGTGCATCGGGTACAGACCACAACGAAACAATAACACTGGGTGTACCTGCGGTAATCAAGGAACGGGATAGACCAATTACACCATCACCAGTGATTTGACCTCGCCCAGTATCGCAAGCACTCAGGACAACTAACTCTGCATTGAGTTTCAAGTCTAAAATTTCATCGGCGGTAAGTAAGCCATCGTTGAGTTGACCATTACCAGATGGAGCAAGTGCGATCGCTCCAGGTACACCCAACCCTTTAAAATCATCTAATAACCCATGCGTTGCTAAATGAATTATCCTCGCTTGCGATAGCTTGGGTAACATTTTGGCTTTGACGGCTTGTTTGCCTATAAATGCCTTAGTTTTAAATAGTTTAGCAATTTCATTTGCTTCCCCTTCTGACCCTGGCAAGTTAGACAACTGCTGAGGTGGATCGCCAAGTTTTGTGGTGACTTTAGGCATAGTGGGATTACCCACAACCAATGCTTCTTGCAAATCTGCGGGGTGTGGCTTTAGCCTTTGTTGATGGGTTAAATTTAGAACCTGAATTGCAGGTGCAGTGAGAATTGTATGTTTTTCAATTAAATACTTCCCATTAGCATCCTGTAAAGCTGGAAAGGGAACTAGAAACAGTTGACCTTGAGGAATGAAGATGACGTGAGAGTTCGGATCTTTGGGGAGAATGTCAGCAATGGGATCAATCAGCAATTTGTGGAGTTGCTGTAATCGGTTTTTTTGTTCTGCGGTATCATTTATAGCCTCTATCTCAATGCTTGCACGTCCTCTAACACCAATTGACTCACGGCTGTTAGTAACAAGGTTTGCTAGAGAGGTGTTTAAAGATTTTTTGAGATCAACCGAGCGAAACTCTACTTTACCTGTAGGCTGGACAACCCAAATGTAGAGGTATTTATCGGAAACTATGGAGTATTCAACCACAGAAGCACTTTGTGTTTGAGCAATTTGTTTGATTTGCTCAAGATTAATGATGAATTTTTTTTGCAGAGATTCGGGATTCTGCTTTTGCAGTTCGGGGGATAACCGAGATGCTAATAACTCAACAAATGCTTTTGCCCGCCCCCTTTCAGCCACTTCTAACGCCTGATTATTCTTCTGTTGAGCAACTAAGGCTAATTGCAAACCTCGGTAAGTAAACTCTTGAGTTTCAAAGATGGAGATTTTATTTTCATCAGTTAATCCAGGTCGCAGAGATTCCCAAATTTCAACGGCGGCTAATAGGCTTTTTTCAGCATCAGCGTGCTGTTTCAAATCATAGTAAACTCCGCCAATATTGTTGAGGCTAATGCCTTCATGAGGACGATCGCCGATTTGTTTAATAATGGCTAAAGCTTGCTGATAGTAATCCAAGGCTTTGGGGTACTGTCCGAGACTGGAGTAAATCAAGCCAATGTTGTTGAGGGTAGTGCCAACACCAGAGCGATCGCCGATTTGTTGACGAATGGCTAAAGCCTGCTGAAGATACTCCAAGGCTTTGGGGTACTGTCCCAGACTGGAGTAAATAAAGCCAATGTTGTTGAGGCTACCGCCTTCCCTAGAGCGATCGCCGATTTGTCTAATAATGGCTAAAGCTTGCTGAAGATAGTTCAAGGTTTTGGGGTACTGTCCCAGACGTAAGTAAATTCCGGCAATGTTGTTGAGGGTAGTGCCTTCACCAGAGTGATCGCCGATTTGTTGACGAATGGCTAAAGCTTGGTGATAGTAATCCAAGGCTTTGGGGTACTGTCCCAGACGGGAGTAAATCAAGCCAATGTTGTTGAGGGTAGTGCCAACACCAGAGCGATCGCCGATTTGTTTAATAATGGCTAAAGCTTGCTGAAAGTATTCCAAGGCTTTGGGGTACTGTCCCAGACTGGAGTAAATAGAGCCAATGTTGTTGAGGCTTCGTCCTTCCTGAAAGCGATTGCCGATTTGTCTGATAATGGCTAAAGCTTGCTGAAAGTATTCCAAGGCTTTGGAGTACTGGCTTAAATTAGTGTAAGATGTGCCAATACCGTTGAGCGTTCTGGCTTCTTGAGTGCGATCGCCTACTTCCCTGCAAATTACCAAAGCTTGCTCATAAAATGCGATCGCTTGGGAAAACTTAGCCTGAGCATAGTAAATATCACCAATACTGTAGAAAGTATCACCTTCACTCTTGCGGTTTTTAGCTTGCCGATACAAAGCCAAGGCTTTTTCAAATGCCTCTAGTGCTTCTGGAAACTGCTTTTCCTCTAGTTTCTGTTTCCCTTCTGTTAACAGTCTATCTGCCTCATTTTTTGGATTTTCAGTAGTTTGTGCCTGTGCCGAAGTCTGGTTTGCAACAAATCCAAAATCTCCTGTGACAGCAAACGACAACACCAGAGTTACAAGCATAACTCTCAAACGCTGTACACCATTTAAAAGCATATTGTCAACCTAATAATTTTATATGCACGCAAACTCTAGGGAAAAATACAAGATTTCAAGCAGAATTTACGGAAAATTTATTAAATAAGCTTTTAACTAAGAATTTATTGCTAAATCAACTTAAAGCAAAATCTATGTTAGCGACTCTCGAAATCGCAATATGTAGGTTGAGGTGCGAATTGCGAATTACGAATTACAATCCGTTACCAATTAAAATAAATGGTGCCCAGTAGTAAGGATGACTGAGGCGATCGCTGACATTTGATGGTAAGGCTTCGATTTCAATACTGCTCCCGCGTTGTTTGCTTTCAGTATTTTTGCTAGTATTAATCAAAGCTATTTGTGCCTGTCTTAAAGCTTCGGCTTTGGTAAAAGTACCTTGTTTGAGTTTGGCGTAAAAGACATCCATTAAAGCTTGAGTACCACCATCATTAACTGACCACAAAGAAGCGATCGCAGCTCTTGCTCCGGCATTTTGCATCAAGTAGCCAAATCCCAAAATCTCTTCGCCATTGCCTAATGTCCCGCCTAATCCTGTTTCACAACCACTCAACACCATTAAATCAACGTTGGTTAAAAACCATTTGTCTTGGATGTCTCGCAGAGTCACTCTATCGCCATTACCAAATAGAATAAATGAATCTTCTGGTAAACCAGGAACAAAAGCCGCGTGAGTAGCGAAATGTATCACTGAGTTTTGATTCATTTGGGGAATTATGGCGGTTGTGCTAAAATCTTTATCTAACAGTTTGGTTGTGTCAGGAATAGATGTTTCCAGGTCGGCAACTTCTTTTGCAGCAAAGGGTAGTCCAGACAAGTTGAAGTGCTGCTTGCCTAATTGAAATTCATAATGCCCTTGGGTGAAAGCACCTGCCAAAACTTTTAGATGTGGTTGCGGTTTTGTAGTAAAGTCAGTTAAGGATGCAGCCGTAATATTATTTACCCGCAAACGTTCTACTAACCATTGTTTACCATCGTACAGAGCTGCTAAAGGAATGTAACGCAGTTGCCCATCGGGAGCATAAATAATAGTTTTGGCATCTGCCTTTTGCAGATCGTTTTCTATAGGTTTGATTAACCAGTCATATAGTTGTTTTGCTGGTTTTTTTGCATCCATGTTAGGATTCTGCAAAGCACTGCGAAAGTTGACAATTGCTTGGTTCAAATCTTGACGCTTGACAGCCACAGTACGCCGGATGGGTGGTGAACCAGGTGTTGCTAAAATTAGTTCTAAACGGTCTTCCAAAATTAAAGGATACAGCAGGACGGCATTTTGTTCTAATCGCTTCAGGTCATCAGCAATGTTTCTCAATCGTTGCAAACTGACGTTTTCGTCTTTAGCAGTTTGGCGTAATTGTTGCACACTGGCAACCACATCTGGACGACGGGTAAATTCTTCAAACATTTTGACGATTTGCCCTTGCTGGTTCGTAAGTTGAGCAAGACGTTGTTTTTGTGTAGAAGTTTGTTGAGGATAGGGAATCTTTTGCAGTTCGGTAAGTTCTTTGCCGATTTCAATTGCCTGATTTAAAAGCTGATTGTAGCTGTCAGAAATTTTTTGTTCTGGCGGCAGATTATCTAGTCCCTGTCGTGTCTGCTGATTACCCCGGACATTGCGGAGGTATTCTTGCAGTTCTTGTACTTTTAGCAAATCTAAAACTTGTTGCGCTTCAAGTACGCGGTCTTTTTGTAGTAATAAATCAGCAAGACGGCGATAGGTAAATGCAACGGTTTTTGTATATGATTCCTGTTGTTCTTTGGGTAGCACTTGCAAATCTTGCCGAATCGTTTCTGTGACGTTGACAGATTGCTTTAAGAAAACAATTGCTAGTTCCTGTTGTTTTTGTGTATCTAAGAGAAAACCAAGATTACTGAGGGTAGTGCCTTCAGTTGAACGATCGCCGATTTGTTTAATAATCGCTAAAGCTTGCTGTAAGTACTCCAAGGCTTTGGGGTACTGTCCGAGACTAAAATAAATTAAGCCAATGTTGTTGAGGGTTGTGCCTTCAGTTGAACGATCGCCGATTTGTTTACTAATCGCTAAAGCTTGCTGTAAGTACTCCAAGGCTTTGGGGTACTGTCCGAGACTAAAATAAATTAAGCCAATGTTGTTGAGGGTTGTGCCTTCAGTTGAACGATCGCCGATTTGTTTACTAATCGCTAAAGCTTGCTGTAAGTACTCCAAGGCTTTGGGGTACTGTCCGAGACTAAAATAAATTAAGCCAATGTTGTTGAGGGTTGTGCCTTCAGTTGAACGATCGCCGATTTGTTTACTAATCGCTAAAGCTTGCTGTAAGTACTCCAAGGCTTTGGGGTACTGTCCGAGACTAAAATAAATTAAGCCAATGTTGTTGAGGGTTGTGCCTTCAGTTGAACGATCGCCGATTTGTTTACTAATCGCTAAAGCTTGCTGTAAGTACTCCAAGGCTTTGGGGTACTGTCCGAGACTAAAATAAATTAAGCCAATGTTGTTGAGGGTTGTGCCTTCAGTTGAACGATCGCCGATTTGTTTACTAATCGCTAAAGCTTGCTGTAAGTACTCCAAGGCTTTGGGGTACTGTCCGAGACTAAAATAAATTAAGCCAATGTTGTTGAGGGTTGTGCCTTCAGTTGAACGATCGCCGATTTGTTTACTAATCGCTAAAGCTTGCTGTAAGTACTCCAAGGCTTTGGGGTACTGTCCGAGACTAAAATAAATTAAGCCAATGTTGTTGAGGGTTGTGCCTTCAGTTGAACGATCGCCGATTTGTTTACTAATCGCTAAAGCTTGCTGTAAGTACTCCAAGGCTTTGGGGTACTGTCCGAGACTAAAATAAATTAAGCCAATGTTGTTGAGGCTTTGACTTTTACCAGAGCGATCGCCGATTTGTTTACGAATCGCTAAAGCTTGCTGTAAGTACTCCAAGGCTTTGGAGTACTGTCCGAGACTTTTGTAAATTCCGCCAATGTTGTTGAGCGTTGTGCCTTCAGTTGAACGATCGCCGATTTGTTTGCTAATGGCTAAAGCTTGCTGATAGTATTCCAAGGCTTTGGGGTACTGTCCGAGACTCTTGTAAATAAAGCCAATGTTGTTGAGGCTACCGCCAACACCTGCTTTATCGCCGATTTGTTTACGAATCGCTAAAGCTTGCTGTAAGTACTCCAAGGCTTTGGGGTACTGGCTTAAATTGCTGTAGGATATGCCAATATGATTGAGTGTTGTGCCTTCTTGAGTGCGATCTCTTAGTTGCCTGCGAATTACTAAAGCTTGCTGAGAAAATTCTATAGCTTGGGAAAATTTATCTTGATAGTAGTAAACATCGCCAATACTGTAGAGTGTATCACCTTCACCCTTGCGGTCTTTACCTTGCTGGTATAAAGCCAAGGCTTTTTCAAATGCCTCTAGTGCTGCTTGAAACTGGTTTTGGTTTAGTTTTTGTTTACCCTCTTTTAGCAGTCTATCTGCCTCATCTTTTGGATTTTGAGCAGTTTGTGCCTGTGCCAAAGTTAGGTTTGCAACGGCTGCAACAGCTTTGAGTTCTCCCGTGACAGCAAACGATAACAGTAGAGTTACAAGCATGACTCTCAAGCGATCAACACTACTTAGAAGCATTATGTCAATTTAATAATTTGATGTATCCGCAAATTCTATGAAATAAACACAAGACTTCGAGCAGAATTTTCGGAAATTTATTAAATCAGCTTCTAATTCGGTATTTCTTGCTAAACTACGTCATTAAAATCTGGCTGCGAGGGATAAGAATAAACGTCAAACTCCATAAAAAAATTGACTTGCTCTAAAATTCAGAGGAACTTGCACAGCCTTTGCCCAAGCAAATACAAGTTTACAGGTTGAAGGGGACAGTAAAAATCCATCACTTGACAATGTATACTAACGTTTGACGATAGTAATGCGAAACGATAGTATTGTGATTGTCAGTTTCAAATCTGAAGAGACAAAGCTAATCTTTGAAGGCTTCATATCTCCTCAATAGCCGCCCAATATCCAGAAGACTGCTTTATGAAAACTGCTTGTCCTTGACGCAGCAACATCAATTAATGACTTGCGTGTTCCACCTGGAAATCGCTTAGAAAAGCTAGTTGGCGATAGAATTGGGCAGTACAGTATTCGTATTAACGATCAATGGCGAATCTACTTTGTTTGGACAAATGAAAACAATGCTTCGGAAATTGAAATAGTCGATTACCACTAAGTATAAAAATGATTATGAATAACAACCGTCTGCCAAATATCCATCCTGGCGAAATCCTGCAACTAGAATTCTTGGAACCGTTGAATATCACACCTTATCGATTAAGCAAAGATATAGGTGTAAATCAAACACGAATTAGCGAAATTGTACAAGGAAAGCGTAGTATTACAGCAGATACAGCCTTGCGTCTATCGCGCTATTTTGGGAACAGCGCTCAGTTTTGGTTGAATTTACAAACGCAATACGATTTACGTCAAGCTCTTGAAGAAAATGCAGAAGTTTACAATCAAATTCCTCAACTTCCGTTTAATGATGTAGCCTGAACTTATTTTCAGATACCGAAACTACTTATTTTGTAAATATTTTTATTTAACCATTATTTTCTATTGATGTAATCTCCTGATATTTTTTCTCAAAACTTAATTGGTTTACAGGTGATATCTAAGGGCAAGCATCTACGCCTCATTTACCCTTCTCCTGAGTTAGCGAAATTATCCCTTCCGTCTGCGCTTGTTTAACAGCTCGTTTCAGAATTAACACTGCCATTTGCGACAAAGAACGCTCCTCTGCATCCGCCAGTTGTTGCAGAGCTTCCTTGTCTTCTTCTTCCATGTAAATACTTACTACAACTTTCCCCATGTGACTATCATCAACTTAGTTATGTGTTTCTATATTAAATCACTAAAAACACATAAATAAAAATAAAATATCATTAAAATTATGTATAATTACTGATAAGTCAAAAGCCAGCGCTCAACTTTTGCAGGGAAGACGCTGACTTTTGGCCCCCTCTATACAGGAGACATATTCCATGTTAAAGCCTGTTTGCTACAAAACAGATGAACACAGAAGTTATCTACAAGCTTTAGATGACTTCGGAATAACTCAACTATTGGCAAAACTCAGCGATTATGGTGAGCAGCAAGAACAAGAAACTTTAGCGGCAGTGTTGATTTATCAACTAACCCAGAGCATCGATGCTGAACTGATAGCTAATTATTTGAGTGGGATCGCTAAAAATCACCAAGATTTATTTCCAGAGTTGACTAACCAGAAACTTTCTGTTGATTTACCCGACGATTTTCCTGATACAGCTAAAACACCCCGCTTTTTGTACGGCGATAGATTACGCTGGCTTGATTCTGACACCGACTGGGGAATTGCGATCGGCAGATTTTACAGCTTTGCCGCACATCTTTGCTGCTGGAGTTGGTGCTACCTAATTTGGTTAAGCAAAGACAGCCTCAGTGCAGCTTGGACATCTGCCGATATCGCTTGGGAGGAGGACTTAGAACCACTGGAAGGAGAGCCAGTATATGATTAATCCCCGCCCTCTACAAGAACGCGAGCAAAACCTGATTGACTTTTACAGCCATTGTCAACTAGGGATGACACCCAATAAATTTTATACCAAATGGGACGTTAATCATGAGGCGATCGCTCGAATTTGCTCTCGTTCACTTTCAACTGTCCGGCGCTGGTTCTCTAAAGGGCGCAACTACCGCCGTCCCATGCCTTCCGATTTACGCCATCTTGCCCTCATGGATTTATTGCTAGAAGACTTTGAGGAGATTCCTGAAGGACTTTTAAACAAGCTCTGTTTAACTAACCAGAGTAAATAGAGATTAAAAGTCAACAAATTTCAATATCATTCTGACATTTTTTTACCAGCCACTCTCACAGTAGAGTGGCTTTTGTCTAGGAAATTTTGTGAGCAAGTAAGCTTTAACCACTCAAGTAATCGGCTAAATCACAAGTATTGTCAGGAGGTTTTTGTGAGCTACATTGACAAACTTCATCCTTGGTGTGTCGTCCGCCATTTCCCCAGTATGCAACACCAAATTGTTGCTCGTTTTCGTCGTCGAAGCGATGCAGAAGCCCATTCACAAGTACTGCGCCAACTTATACCAAGTGCGACTTTTACAATTATATTTAATCTGGAAGTGGTGTAGTTAGACAGAATCCCTCTCTAGTTAGGACAAATATTAGTATTTAATAACACTTCTGATACTTTGTCATGTCAGCAAATGTCATAAAACACCTTTGACACCAACCATCCACCCATGACGCTGGAACCTTAAATCTTGCCCCACAGTTGGGACATTCTGAAAGCAAGCTTAACTTGTGGCGATCGCATCCCAGTGTCACCTTCAACTGCCATTCAATCTTGTGACAGGGCGACTCGGTATAACAAGCAGCACATAACCGAATCGGCTCCATTTTCATTCCCACCCCAACAGGTGGTAACATCTGCACTAACCTATCGACATCAACCCCCACTACAACAGCCAATGCTTCCAACTGCTGCCGAGACGGTGGGGGATTAAACCGAAACTTTTCCCAACGAGCGATCGCACCGCCAAGTCCTGCGGCTTTACCTAACCCAGTAGGGGTTAAATCATTTGCCCGTCGAAAACGTCCTAAAAAGTGACTTAGACTTTCACCTTGATAGGGTTCCGCTCGAAACAGCCAAGGTTTAATCTCTGCCACTTCCATTATTTGTACTCTCCTGCTACTTTCTTCAGCGTTTCCAAATCAATTTTTTGTAATCCTTTCTTCAATGATCTGATTGCTGCCTCTCTCAGAATCATATCCAGTAGCCCAATATAACCCCCAGTTGCCTCTCCCAAAACCTTGAGTATCGTCTTACTAGAAAGATTGGAAGCAACTGGCAGCTGCAAAACCTTCTTTTCCCAAATTTCTACTGTCCGCTTAAAGTCTTCCCCAGAAAACTTGCCAAACCGATGACAAGCCTGAAAGCGGCGCTTTACTTGCTCATCCCGCCCTATTACAGCGTCTAAACGGTCAGTTCCCACTAGAACAACAGATATTTCTAATTCTTCACCAATGTCCCGTACATCTTTAAATGTATTTGGCTTCAAGCGGTCAGCCTCATCAATAATTAACGTCTCCACACTACAACCTTTGAGAACCCGCCGAGTCCGCTCTCGAATTTCACCTACGGTTCCCTTCGTCATTTGATATTTTAGATGCTCAATAATTAGTCTAAATAAATCCTTAGAACTGCATTCAGGAGGAACTAGAATGTAAGCAACAGGAACTATTGGAGGTTTACCTGGCTCCTGTATTGGCTTATTTGTCTTTCTCAACCTGTAAGCATCACAAGCAATAGTTTTGCCTGTACGCGACTCTCCTATAATTCGACAGCACTGACGTGCTTGACGCTTTCCTTCCAGCCATTCATGCAGTATCTCCACTTGCTCCAGTGGGATATAAATCTTTCGGTTCAATCGTTGTATTTCTGCTTGTAATTTTTCATTATTTTGTGGGATATCACCTAATTGTTGAGCAACTACTTGGGCTTGTTTGGAATTCATTTTCTAAAACCCGTAATCTTCACGCATTTGTTCGTAATCAAATACTTCTGGCATCTGGTATTCTGCTTCACTTTCAGTAAATGCCACTTCCACATCCTCTTCTGGTTCAAGTGGCAAAGGTTGTTTAGCCTTTTGCATTACAGATTGTTCTTCTTTGTGGCGTTCCTTTTTGGTTTTCTTTTGATTTACAAAAGTGTCGCGATCGCGTACCTCTGCTAAAATCGAACGATTACTAATCTCTTTGCCAGCCTGCCGAATCCTACGACTCATTGCTTTAGCCTCATCCAGAGACAATTGCTCAGTCTCCAAATCTTGAGCATAGGCACGAGCTAGAAACTCTTCTTTAGAACCTATTTGGTGATAAACGAAAACAGTTGTAATGTCTTTGGGGTCAAATCGCAGTACCACGTTTTCCCCTGCATAACCTGCCAAGTTCTCCCCGCGATAGGTCAGATTTTCAAATTGCAGATATCCACCCCTGTAGATTGAGCGCCGAGTTTGCCTCATCAAACAGATACGCAAATTTTCTTCTGAAATTAAATTAGGAGCAGCTATTAACCCTGCTTCCCACCGTTGATAACGAGTTTGGTCGCCCATACGGGCATCAATACTTGGGTTGTACTTGTCCACGATGTAGCGTACAAGCAGACGTTCTAACTCTCTTAAAGTGAGACTAGCCTCTTTTTCAGCTTGCTCTGGACGTTTTTGTACATTTGAGCCTGTGTACCCTGGCAAAGTGGAAAATAAATCAGTATTAAAAGTGCCAAAAGGACGCTCAACAATGCCACCTTCACTGGGGCGATCGCGTAAATGACAAGCAAATCCCAACTGCACACCAATCTGTTGCAAATGGTTGGAGCGAAAATCTTTACCGCCATCAGTATAAAAGTGTTCTGGCTTCCCGTAGGTTCCCCAATCACAATGGAGTGCATATTCTGACCCATACTGCTTTGGTAAGATTGCATGACGCAGTGCAAGGGCTACTACCTGTGTCGTTTGCCAAATTATTTGTCCTAAGTTCGACTATATCCATTACGTTAGTAGGATATTGGCAATTTCAAATGGTATTGTTGTATTCATGGGAAGATACACACAATTATCCTTCAGCCTCAGTGTATTACTTGTGCCATCACTATTCGCCAAGGCTGTATTTAAATGTTATGTATGCAGCAGAAACCCGCATCTTTTAGCGATCGCCTACATTTGTGATGACCCGTAGGCAAAAATGGATAAAGTCGAGCTAATGACAAATAACAAATGACAAATACCATCACAAACTTAAAGGCAGCTGAACTGTAAACGTTGTCCAGCCCTGAGAGCTGGTAACTTCAATCGTGCCTTGGAGATATTCTACTAACTTCTTAACCAATGTTAAACCTAATCCTGTGCCACTTTGTTGCCAGCGTTCGCTTTCAGGAATCCGGTAAAACGGCTCAAAAATTCGAGATTGTTCTTTTTTTGGAATTATCACCCCAGAATTGCTAAATGTGATTTGAAAATAAGGAACTTGAAAATTATCTAATACACCAGATTTAGCATCCTCATCGATCGGACTTTTTGTGATATAAATTAGCTGAACGTTTAACACAATCTGTCCATCAGGTGGAGTGTATTTACAAGCATTGTTGAGTAACTCTGAGATAATTTCAGTCAGGCTAGCCAAGTCTGAAACTAAAGGTGGTAAATCTGGAGAAACACTAACTTGCAAAGACTGTTCTCTAGCTTGAGCGCGTTCTTGAAAATACTCGGCAACGTGAGGCAGCCAGTTTTGGAGTTGAATTGATGTTAATTCCAATGGATAGACATCTGCATCAATCATTCGTAGATGCAGTAAATTGTCAACCAAATCCAGTTCTTGTTCGCACTGTTCGCGCACAATACGTAAATAGCGGTCTACAGATTCAGATGGGGGAAGTGTGTTTGAATTTAAGATACCCTGGCGATCGAGAATATTTTCTAGCACAGAGATTGCCATTTTGATGTTTGACAAGGGCGTTCGCATTTCATGAGAAGTGGTTGCCAGAAAATCCTCTTTTAATTGGTTCAGGCGTTGCAGTTCTGCCACTCGAACTTCTAGTTGTTGGGCACGTTCAGCTGCGAGATTGCGTTCTTCGGTTAACCGTCGTTGCGTGTCATCTCGGAAAACAAATACGGCTCCTGTAATTACACCATTATTATTTCTCAGGGGAGTAGCACTATCAGCTATTGGTGTAGTTGTCCCGTTTCTAGCAACTAGTAGAACACCACTGCCTAAATATATAGTAGTTTCTTGTTGGAGGGCTGCAATAATTGGATTTTCTGTCGGCAACTGAGTTTGTTCATCAATGATTTTGATAACTTCAGTTAACGTCTTGTCTTTAGCTTCATTCCATTGCCACCCTGTTAGAGCTTCAGCTACCTGATTGATGTATTTAATATTTAAATTAGTATCGACTACAATTACCCCATCGCCCATTCCTCGAAGCACAGAACTCAAAAATTGCTCGCGATCGTAGCGATTGAGTGCTGTTTGAATGGCAACGTAAAGTTCTTGCTCTTTAATGGGTTTAAGAATATATCCAAAGGGGGATGTCAGCGTTGCTCGCTCGACAGTACTTTGATCGGAGTGCCCGGTGACGTAGATAATCGGGATTTGCAAATGATGCCAAATTTGCTCTGATGCCTGGATACCATCTATTTCACCGCGTAATCTGATATCCATTAAAATCAAGTTTGGGCGTAATTCAGTTGCTTTTGCAATTGCCTCTTCGGCAGAATCGGCAATATCTAAAACAACATATCCTAAAGACTCTAAAGTTTCTTGTAAGTTGATAGCAAGGATATATTCATCTTCAACAACAAGGACTCGAACTGTCTCTTTTGTGTGCGTGTTTGGTGAGAGGTCAATTATGTTCATATCCGGCTGTTTGTAAAAGTAATTTTGAACTCTGTTCCTTGTTGAGAGTCAATTTCAAGTTTTCCTCTTAGCTGCTTGACTAAACCCTGGACAAGTGTTATACCCAGTGTTTTAGTTTTCTTACTATCAAAGTTTTCGGGTAAGCCAACACCATTATCTCTAATAATGAGTGTCAAAGTAGATGCGGGTTCTTGATAAAACTTAACCTCAATTTTGCCTCCACGATTACCAACAAAAGCGTATTTTAAAGCATTAGAAACCAGTTCGTTGATAATTAGACCACAAGGAATGGCGGTTTCGATGTCAAGGCTAGCATTATCAACTTGAATATGTAGTTGAATCTGGCTAGAACTGACATTATAAGAATCAAATAAATGAGTTGTTAAATCTGGAATGTATTGAGCGAAATCGATATCAGCGAGGTCTTCAGAACGGTATAGTTTTTCATGAACTAGGGCAATGGAAGCAATGCGGTTTTGGCTATCGCGCAAAATAGCTGTCACCACAGGATCTTGTGTTCGTCTGCATTGCATTTGCAGCAAACTGCTGACAATTCCTAAATTGTTCTTAACACGATGATGAATTTCTTTGAGTAATACTTCCTTTTCTTTTAGAGAGGCTTTGATTTTTTCTTCCGCTTGCTTTTGCTCGGTGATATCTTGTTGGATAGCCACAAGGACACTTCCATACTCAGGATGTTCAAAAACGGAAGCGGTAGCGCTACACCAGAATGGAGTACCATCTTTTTTAATATTATAAATTTCATAGATTACTTCACTGCATTCTAAAACAGCAGTGCTAATCGCCTGATTAACATCTTCAGGTGTATTATTTTCATCACCATAGTTGACGATCGATACATGCTGACCGATTAATTCACCAGGCTCATAACCAAACATCTGCTCGAATTTAGGATTGGCGTAGACAAACACGCCATCTGTTGCACGAACTAGGCAAATTCCCTCCGCCATGTTGCGGGTAATGACTGCTTGCAACTCTAACATTTGTTCAGCGCGTTTGCGATCGCTGATTTCAACTACCACAATGCCCATGCTAATAGGTTCATCAGCTTCAGACTGAATTGGAAAATAGGAAGCTAGCCAAGTCCTGATTACACCTGGAAATTTTGGGGTTTCTCCACTGATTTCCAAATCTAAAATTGGTTCACCTGTTGTTAAGACATGTCGAAAGAGTTGCTTTTGCTTTGGTGCAATATCAGGGACAATCTCCCACGGTGTCTTACCAATATGCTCTGCTGCGGGAATGCCATTAATTTCTGCTAATGCTTCATTAATCAATGAATAACGCAGTTCCCGATCGAGAATGGTTATACCAACAGGTGCATTATTGATGAAGGTATCCAATAACTTTTGCTTGTGAGCTACTTCTCGCTCTAGAATCTTGCGTTCTGTGATATCAATCGCCACTCTACCCACTAGCTTTTGTGCGGACAATCCGAGAATCGGGAATTTGTATACCAAGAACTCACCGAGGGAACCGTCTGGTTGAGGAGCAAATTCAATCACCTCAATTGCCTGATTTGTCTCTATGACTGTGCGAAGGTGATCGAAATGCTGCCTAGCAATTTCATCTGGGTAGAGGTCAGAAATATATTGCCCAATCACCTGTTCGGGTAGTAATTTAAATGTCCGCAGGTATGTTTGATTTAAGTAAAGTACACGCCCATCTGTATCGGTGATGCAAGCTAGCACTGGGCTGTTGTTCATAAATGCCTGAAATCGGGCTTCACTTTCTTGCAAAGCTGCTTCTGCTTGCTTTTGCTCACTTACATCAATAATTACTCCTAACATCCGTACAGGTTCGCCTGCTTCGTTGTAAGCAGCACGCCCTTTTCCCGTGAGCCAGCGAACCCTGCCATCGGGATAAATCACTCGATATTCAGCTTGAAAATTAATATGTTGTGCCAGTGCATTTGATACAGTCTGTTCAATTCCGTCAACATCCTCTGGATGCACGCGATCGCGCCATAATTGATAGCTGGCTGATATTTCTGGCTCTAAACCTAACAAACGAAAATGGTTGTCGTTCCAGATAACTTCGCCTGTTTGAACATTCCAATCCCAAAGACCGATGTGATTAAATTCCAACGTTAGTCTCAGTTGTTCTTCATTTTTGGCTAAGGCTGCTTCGGCTTGTTTGTGTTCGCGTAGTGCGGCTTGTCGATCGCTGATATCCCGATGAGTACCAGTGATTCGCAGAGGATTACCATCTGCATCTCGCATCACAACCTTGCCGTAGTTGGCAATCCATTTGCATTCGCCCGATTTAGTGCAAAGTCGATAGTCAAATTTGTACGGTATTGAACTATCCTTGAAATGAGCTGCCAAGATTTTCTTTGTCCAAGGTAGATCGTCTGGATGAACTAATCGCTCCCAAGTACTCAAATTCTGTGGGAGTTCATCAAAGCGGTATCCGAGCATTTCTAAATAGCGAGGGCTGTAATACACCTCTCCAGTCAAAAAATTCCAGTCCCACAAACCATCCCCAGAAGCCTCAAGGGCTAATTGTAGTCGTTCCTCGCTTTCTCGGAGAGCTATTTCTGCCCGTTGCTGCTCTTTTTCACCATCCTTCCGGGCAGTAATATCCGTGATTCGTACTAGTTGCATCACAGTACCAGCGACCGTAATTTGTTTGGTTGCGATGTTTCCCCAAAAGGATTTGCCCTGCTTAGTAATATATTCAACTTCTCGACTGCAAAACCCTTGCTGGTGAATTTCTTGTATAAAGGTGGCAATCTCATCGGAAGTAAACGGTTGTTTTTGCAGAGTGTTACCTTTAATGTTAATTAATTCGGCTTTGCTAGAGGCTGCAAATAGCTTCACTGCTCGATCGTTACAGTCAGCGATCAGTAATGTTTCAACATCTACCAAAAAAAGTGCATCAGCGGATTCGTTATAAACAGCTTCTAGCAGGTCACGACTACGGATTATTTCTAACTCATTTTGTTTACGTTCTGTAATATCTAGAACCGCTCCCAATAGCTTAACTGGCTGCCCTTGAGCATCATAAGCTATCTCTGCTTTCGACTCAACGTAGCGCACCGAACCATCAGGTCGGATAATTCGATACTCAAGATTGAAAGGGGCTTGTTGAGCGTAGTCTGTCGTAGACATCGCCTGTTCCAGTTGAGCCTCTATCCAGGCGCGATCGTCTGGATGAACTATTTGGAGAAGTTCCGTCTGGTTGGGTTCGCCTTGAGTGGGATTTAGACCAGAGATGCGAAAGGTTTCCATTGACCAGGAGCGCTTTTTCGTTTCTAAATTCAATTCCCAACTGCCTACATGGGCGATTTGTTGAGTAGTGGCTAGCAGTGCTTCACTTTGTTGGAGTTTTTCTTTAGCCTGTTTGAGTTCGGTAATATCTCGCCCTTCTGGAATCAACAAAACAATTTGACCTGTCTCATCTAAAAGCGGACGGAGTGAAAAATCGATTGTTGCTACCCGATTATTTGCACCGAGAACATCAACTTCATAGCGGATAAACTCTCCTTGGGCTGCACGAGCGATCGCTTGTTTTAATTCTGTTTGAGTTTGCGGTGAAATTGTCCACCAGTGTGCTTCCCAAAAAGGGCGATTGATGACATCTTCTAGTTTCAGTCCGGCAAAACTTAGCGCCGTCTGGTTCGCCTCCAGTAAAATGCCAGCTGGCGTTAGCAGTCCGATGAACTGGAAAGTATTATTGAAGATGGCACGGAAACGGCGATCGCTTTGGTGCAATTTGGCAGTGCGTTCTTGTACCTTGGCTTCTAACTCAGTGTTGAGAATTTGGAGGTTGTGATAGAGTTCGGCTTGTTGGATAGCGATCGCTAGTTGCACCGTCAGTGAAGAGAGCAATTCTACCTCAAATGTCTGCCATTGTCGCGGGGCAGAACATTGATGTGCAATAAATAACCCCCAAAGTTCAACTGTTTGAGTCTCCTTGCTCTCAAACAAAATCGGGACAACTAAATTCGCCTTCACCTGAAACTGTTCCAAAAGTTGAATATGGCAATCACTTAAACCTGCTTCGTAGATGTTTGTCGCCGCCCAAATTTTTCCTCGGCGATATTCTCCCCCCTGATTTTCCTGAAAACAGGTATCTTCAATCTGCATTCCGAAGATTGGTGTCCATTGGGGTAATACCGACTCCGCGACGATGTTGCCCCGCATTTGAGGCGTAAATTGATACAGCAGTACTCGATCGACATCTAGTAACTGGCGGACTTCTTGAACGCTCGTGGCAAGGATATCTTGAAGCTTCAACGATTGGCGAATATTAAGAGCGATCGCTCCTACTAACTTTTGTTGTTCCTGTTGTTGTTTTAGCTGCCGCATTAGCTGCATCTGCTCGATCGCCCCATGAACCGCTCGACGTAAATTATCAGAAGTCAGTTTTCCCTTGACTAGATAATCTTGCGCCCCACTCTTGATCGCTTGAACTGCGATCGTTTCGTCTCCCTGTCCAGTCAGTAGAATTACTGAAATTTGACTGTTAGAAGTTTGCCTCTGTAGCCGAGTGAGAAATTCCAGCCCATCTAAATCTGGTAATCGATAGTCCAACAAAATCACATCTGGTATTTTCCCTTGACAAGCTTGTAGCGCCTGATTGCCAGATTCAAATTCGTAAATATCATAAGTGTAGCGATCGTCCCGCTCTAGGAAGCGTCGATACAAAGCTCTATCTTCAGCAGAGTCTTCTACAAAAAATATAGTTGTCATGTTGTCGCCCTCCTAAAGACAGCTGCGGGAGTGAGGAGTGGGGGAGCAGAGGAGCAGAGGAGCAGGAGGCAGGGAGATGAGGGGGTAGGGAGCAGGGAGCAGGGAGCAGGGGGAGAATAACTCCTAACTCAGCACTGATTACTCATTACTCAACACTGTTTTCCCCAATCCCCAGTCCCCAATCCCCAGTCCCCAATCCCCAGTCCCCAATGCCCCATGCCCCCTAAATTAGCAAATTCGGACTTTTTCTCGATCGCAGACTACTATTTTTAGTCGTATAAACGCATAATAGAATAGTGACTGATCTGTTCGCCCCTTTACAATCTCTCAAACAAGGTGACTGGTTCAAGCTGATCTGCGGAGCCAGCTTCCAGCATTTGCCGGCAGTCAGAAGTTTAACGTTAGCCTATACTTTGGCGGGCGCTGACTGCATAGATGTTGCAGCTGATCCAGCAGTAATTGCAGCAGCGCAATCAGGGCTACAAGCAGCCAAATCTCTGGCTCAGGATGCCCAAAAGCGAGGCTTTGACTACAAAGGCAATTTACCCTTTTTGATGGTCAGCCTAAACGATGGAGAAGACCCCCATTTTCGCAAAGCAGAATTTAATCCTCATGAGTGTCCTACAGACTGCCCTAGACCCTGCGAACGGATTTGTCCGGCACAAGCGATTGTGTTTGACAGTATCAAAGAAGACTTTTCAGGAGTAGTATCCGAAAAGTGTTATGGCTGCGGTCGTTGCATTCCAGTTTGCCCTTATGGTATAATTTATACAGCTTCATACGTGACAACGCCAGGAGCGATCGCGCCATTGGTAATGTCAACGGGAGTAGATGCCGTAGAAATCCATACAAAAGTCGGGCGATTGGCAGAATTTGAGCGATTATGGCAAGCAATTTCACCGTGGGTCGATAAACTAAAGTTACTAGCCATCAGCTGTCCTGATAGTGAAGGGATGATTGATTACTTAAGAACGCTCTACGAGAGGATTGCCCCATTCAAGGGTGCTTTAATTTGGCAAACCGATGGTCGTCCGATGAGTGGTGATATTGGCGATGGCACTACAATAGCCGCAGTGAAATTAGGGCAAAAAGTTTTGGCAGCTAAGTTACCAGGATATGTGCAGTTAGCAGGCGGCACAAATAAGTATACCGTTGCTAAGTTAAAGGCAATGGAACTACTCAAAGATTTTGGATTGCCGATTTTAGATTTTAGATTAGAAGAAGCTAATCCACAATCTAAAATCCAAAATCCAAAATCCAAAATTTCTGGGGTCGCCTACGGTAGCTACGCCCGCGTACTGCTGTCACCAATTCTCGAACAGTTAGAGAATAAGGAGGTAAGTAACACCAATATGAAGGCGACTGTTCGCCTAGAAGAAGATGAAGTATTACTTTGGCAAGCTGTAGAACTTGCCCATTCTCTCGTTTCCCAGATCAAGTCACAGCAGGAGCGTTAATTGCTCGTTCGGAAAAATCCCCAGAGCGGGTTCTCCTGCACGCAAATGTCCTCGCTATCTCTAAAAACGTCACCATAGAACGCATGACGATTACAGACGATCTCCAAAAGTTATTAGACATTTTGCCCCAAGACCTGCAACAAGTACTAGAGAGTCATCCCAAACGAGATAGTTTAGTAGAAGTGGTCTTGGATTTGGGTCGTCGCCCAGAGGCTCGCTTTCCTAATCAAGCTGAGTATTTGAGCGAAGTACCCGTTACTCAAGAACAAATAGATGATTGCATTCAACGAGTCGGAATCTTTGGCGGAGATAATCGGGCAGGAATTGAGCAAACTTTGCATCGGATCAGCGCTATTCGCAACCGCACTGGTAAGATTATTGGCTTGACCTGTCGCGTTGGTCGAGCCGTATTCGGAACCATTGGCATGATCCGCGATTTGGTAGAAACTGGTAAATCGATTCTCATGCTGGGGCGTCCAGGCGTGGGTAAAACTACCGCCTTACGGGAAATAGCCCGTGTTTTAGCGGACGATTTGCAAAAGCGAGTAGTGATTATTGACACCTCCAATGAAATCGCTGGGGATGGTGATGTTGCTCACCCCGCCATTGGTCGCGCTCGACGGATGCAAGTGGCTCATCCAAACGAACAGCATCAGGTAATGATTGAGGCAGTGGAAAACCACATGCCAGAGGTCATTGTTATTGATGAAATTGGCACGGAACTGGAAGCTTTAGCGGCTCGTACCATTGCAGAACGGGGCGTACAGTTGGTAGGTACAGCCCACGGGAATCAGATCGAAAATCTGATTAAAAACCCCACCCTGGCTGATTTAGTTGGGGGTATCCAAGCTGTGACCTTGGGAGACGATGAAGCCAGACGGCGAGGCTCTCAAAAGACTGTTTTGGAGCGGAAAGCCCCACCTACCTTTGAAATTGCAGTGGAAATGTTGGAACGCCAACGCTGGACAGTACACGAAAGTGTTGCTGACACCGTAGATAATCTGCTGCGGGGGCGTCAGCCTACTCCACAAACGAGAACCGTTGATGACCACGGCAAAATCGCGGTTACAAGGCAGTTAGCTGTTGTCAACGGTCGTGGTGGACAGCTAGGAACAGTAGAGGATTCTTTCCCACCGGCGCGACCGTCTAATGGCTGGCGTTCATCTGGACAAATGGTTGCACTACCGCAATTGCCTGTAGAGCGGGTAACTGGACGCAGTGAGTTTGACCGTTTGCTGGATGAATCCTTCAATTATTCTGAGAGCATTGATTTTGATACTGTTACCAGACACCCAGGGCCCAATGGTGAAGATTTGCCATTGCACGTTTACCCTTATGGCGTTAGCCGTCACCAACTGGAACAGGTGATTAGCGTGCTAACTTTGCCCGTACTATTGACAAAAGATATAGATAGTGCTGATGCAATTTTAGCACTGCGATCGCACGTCAAAAACCACGCCAAATTACGCCAAATGGCCAAAGCTCGTCATGTACCCATTCACATGATTAAGTCCAGCACCATTCCCCAAATTACCCGTGGTTTGCGGCGGTTGCTGAATATTGACGACCCAGAGATGGCCGATGATAGAGAACTACAATTGTTTTTACACAATGGTAGCGATGATGAGATGGATGCTCTTGAAGAAGCTAGACTTGCCGTTGAGCAAATTGTGATTCCTAAAGGACAACCAGTCGAGTTATTGCCGCGTTCTCCCCAAGTCCGCAAAATGCAACATGAGTTGGTAGAACATTATCGCCTCAAGTCGCATAGTTTTGGCGAAGAACCAAATAGAAGATTACGGATTTATCCGGCGTAACTTTAATAACTCTACCAAAAACTTTACTTACGATGTACACACAAGCTTTTGTCAAGGTAATTTACGGTTAGTCTCGTAGATAGCCCCTGAGATACCTCACCCTGTCCTATCCTGACTAAGGATAAGACAGGGTGAAGTTTTGGAGGACTTTCGGGTAATCGGATAACTTATGTGTACAGCGTAACCTTTTAGGAGAAAAGTTTATGGATTTGGAAAGCGCTTTAACTATCAAAAATCGCCAAAATCATTATCTACATTCAAGCTAATAGTCCAATTTTCTCGCCCTAATTCGCTGTTATCATCAACATTACGCAGCGTCTCATAGACAAAGAATTCGTAAAGAGTGAGTAAGCCCTAATTCACTCAATCTTGCATTTTTTTAAACATCTGTTACATTACTTTACAGACAGTTATAACTGCTACAACACTTGAATTTTGGAGTTATGCTCATGTCAGATTTTAAGAATTCTGCGTCTATTGTTTCAGAAGATCCTAATGCTGTGCGTTTTGGCTTCACTCCTCAGAGTGAAAATTGGAATGGTCGTCTTGCAATGATTGGTTTTGTCTCTGCAATTTTAATTGAAGCTTTTTCTGGTCAAGGGCTACTCCATTTCTGGGGTATCCTCTAAATTGGCGATCGCAGGGTAGAACTGCTATACTACCCTGCAAAATTCTCTATATTCTACGCCAGTCATTCGTTTCTAACATCTGGCGGCTATTGCCATTGGTGCAAAATATCAGATTTTTCCGGTTAAGCCAAAATATAAGTGAATAATTACTTTACATTGAATATGTATAGCTAAAACTCATGGAACTACCCCAACGCGTATCAGTCCGCTACAAAGACGCGTCCTTCAACACCAATGAAATCCGCTTGAGAACTTTTCGGCTTGGGTTGCAAATATGGGATGAACAAACTAAACCCAGAAAAACAGAGCTTTATCAGTTTATATCGTCTTGCTTAAAACAAGTTGACCGCCAAGATCGTTTTATGTTTTCTCTGTTGTTCATAGAATTAACAGACCTCATCCGCAACTCTTCTCTGGAAAGAGGAACGAAAGAGGTTCTGATTAAAACAGCTTTTAGAGAATTTGCTTATGCGATAACAGACTTTGAAGACGTTGCCAAATAAGGCTAGTTATGGGGATGTTGGAATTGCGTAAGCGTAGGCATCACCTTAAAGCCATCTGACCTAGTTGAGTGGGATATCTATAGTAAACAGCTTTCTAATCAAATTAGTTTTTTAGCTAAATGCGCGGATGGGTAGGTGTTGAGGAAGGGGGGAATACAAAAATAGCTGAATTGCCCTATATGTAAGGTTTTGAGGGCTGTAGCATCTTCAAACCATCCGCGCACCTTATGTAGACTGAGTTTCAGCTATTTACATTTAGCACAATTGCCACTCCTTATGTTATGATTTTTGCATTCGCGCTATTGAACCTTGAAAACCAAATAACACAAGTCTTTCAGACGCCTGCATCGCAATCAACTAAAATCCCTATTAGGGATTGAAACCTGTAGGCTGCCAAAATAGATTCCCCTGTGTGCATATCGCAATCAACTAAAATCCCTATTAGGGATTGAAACAGACAAGTCGTAGCTGATGAGGTCAAAGTAGTTCAAATCGCAATCAACTAAAATCCCTATTAGGGATTGAAACAGCACTACGGTAACTGTAGAACCTGCGCCCATAGCATCGCAATCAACTAAAATCCCTATTAGGGATTGAAACAGTTAACCTGACTGAGCCTGATGTGTACGCTAGGATCGCAATCAACTAAAATCCCTATTAGGGATTGAAACGCTACGCCCAACCAACCTTCATGGCAAAACCCCCAATCGCAATCAACTAAAATCCCTATTAGGGATTGAAACCTGTGTATGCTAACTCGTTTGTGCGCACCTTAGATCGCAATCAACTAAAATCCCTATTAGGGATTGAAACCTATGAACTCCTGTAAATCCGTAATCAACTTAGGCATCGCAATCAACTAAAATCCCTATTAGGGATTGAAACCGATCGTACCTTTTTACAATCGGTAATGGAGGCACACATCGCAATCAACTAAAATCCCTATTAGGGATTGAAACCTGTTTACCAAACCCGAACGCCGTACGGAATCTAAATCGCAATCAACTAAAATCCCTATTAGGGATTGAAACCAAGAAACCCCTGACACCTCGGTAGTCTCCCACGGCATCGCAATCAACTAAAATCCCTATTAGGGATTGAAACGTCTAGCCAGTTAATCCTATTTGGGTGTCCTGGTATATCGCAATCAACTAAAATCCCTATTAGGGATTGAAACGAAACCCCCGACGCCCCTAAGACCACGACAGGTCGGCGAATCGCAATCAACTAAAATCCCTATTAGGGATTGAAACCCATTAATGCGTGTGAATCCTCGCCGGATTTCGCATCGCAATCAACTAAAATCCCTATTAGGGATTGAAACTTAGCCCCAGATAATACAGACGAATCTATTTTATATCGCAATCAACTAAAATCCCTATTAGGGATTGAAACACATCATCGGCACTTACTAGCGCATTGTCGGGTAAAATCGCAATCAACTAAAATCCCTATTAGGGATTGAAACGACCTCTAAGAGAAGCAGAAATCACGGTTACCCTTTAGCTTGACATATCGCAATCAACTAAAATCCCTATTAGGGATTGAAACGACCTCTAAGGCTGACAGTAGCTCTCTGGGTTCCTAATCGCAATCAACTAAAATCCCTATTAGGGATTGAAACGAATCAGCCGCCGTGACGATTAGCACCCTAAGTCGCAATCAACTAAAATCCCTATTAGGGATTGAAACCATCCGGGGCGTTGATGCCAACATGGGAGGTAGCGCGCTCAAATCGCAATCAACTAAAATCCCTATTAGGGATTGAAACACAAAAACCATCCGATCTAGGCTATAGCGATGATGATCGCAATCAACTAAAATCCCTATTAGGGATTGAAACCTCTATCTCTTGCAGTGACAATTAGTTTATTTTTCCATCGCAATCAACTAAAATCCCTATTAGGGATTGAAACTCTGCATTGCATGAATCTTCCTAGCACTTTGCAAATCGCAATCAACTAAAATCCCTATTAGGGATTGAAACCTTAAGACTCATGCTGCAAGGTGGAATGCTCAAATCGCAATCAACTAAAATCCCTATTAGGGATTGAAACGGCTATTTGGGTGCGACTGGATTACAAAATATTCAAAATCGCAATCAACTAAAATCCCTATTAGGGATTGAAACATAATCAATAATGTTTGTACTACATCCCAAATAAATCGCAATCAACTAAAATCCCTATTAGGGATTGAAACTGTAATATTGAATCGTGAACAGACGCTCGTCAGCGATGCGTATCGCAATCAACTAAAATCCCTATTAGGGATTGAAACACGATCGCTCCTTTTCCAGGTGATAGCGACCAACAGCATCGCAATCAACTAAAATCCCTATTAGGGATTGAAACTTGTAAGTGCCGCCACTAGTTAAAGCAGCTTCAACAGATCGCAATCAACTAAAATCCCTATTAGGGATTGAAACCGCATGAAGGCGCGATCGCGTTTGAGGATAATCGGATCGCAATCAACTAAAATCCCTATTAGGGATTGAAACACATCGGCAACCGCCAATGATTTCCAGATTGGATCGCAATCAACTAAAATCCCTATTAGGGATTGAAATAGGATCATAGCTTATGAATACAATTGTTTATCATCCTGATTACTACCGCATAATTGAGCGCGTCTCTAATGGATGGTTATTTAAGAAAGGTGAATTATTTCACACAACATTACCATTTGCTGTTGACATGAGCGACTTTGAGCTTCTGTACGGCATCAGCAAGCAACAGGTAGCGGTTGAGCTACGCAAAATTAACAGCGACAAAGCTGGCTATTACCTGGCTGATCTCCGTAACAAAAAATATTACTACTGTGGGACTGAGCCAGTGGGAGTAAAAAGTAAGTTACTAGACTTAGGAATTGGACGGGAAGATCCAACGACCGCAATCAACTAAAATCCCTATTAGGCATTGAAACAGAAACTCTCAGAGCCAGAATCGATGTTGTAGAGATCGCAATCAACTAAAATCCCTTTAGGCATTGAAACTTTTCTTCTATCGTCTTGGTGCGATCGCCTGATGGTGCAATACGATCGCAATCAATATCCCTATCAGGTATTGGAACGAAGTATACCGAGAGCTAGCCTCTGAAAATAGTATTAAAAATTACAAAAATTACTTCAAGGGTCATTCCACATCCAGCTTGAGGGCTGTGATATTATAGGAGACTGCTGCATACATTTTAGAAAAACTAGAAACTGAATCGACCATGGCCCTCACGCAACTGCGGAAACAAGAAATAATCTCCAACTACCAAGTTCACGAAACTGACACTGGCTCGGCCGATGTCCAAGTCGCTATGCTAACTGAGCGCATTAACCGCCTCAGCGAACATCTCCAAGCAAATAAAAAAGACCATTCTTCCCGAAGAGGACTGTTGAAGCTAATCGGACAGCGTAAGCGTCTTCTAGCTTATATATCGCAGGAAAGCCGGGAAAAATATCAAGCTTTGATTGCTCGTCTCGGTATTCGTGGATAGGACTACCGCTTATGTCTGCTGAAGAATCTGAACGCAGTCGTTTGCCTTTTGAACCGAACAAAAAGCGCCAAAAACCCGCAAAAGCTCAAAGTAAACCAGCAGCACAGCCCCAAGAATCTGTCAAAAAGGCTGATAAAAAAGTGGTTTACACCAAACAAGAGATGGCAATTCCCCAAGTAGTCAGCCAACGGATGATCCGACGGGTAGCTGGGTTCTCTGGTGTACCAACAGCTTTGGGCATTAGCGCTTTGGTTGCTAGCTATCTGCTTGCTGCCTACTCTGATATCCGACTACCTCCCATCGCCGTGTTATTGGTGAACATGGGATTATTTGGTTTGGGGGTTTTAGGGATAACTTATGGCGTTCTCTCTGCCTCTTGGGATGAAGAAAAAGTCGGAAGTTTTCTGGGTTTGGGTGAGTTCAACACCAATTTGGGACGAATGGTGGCAGCTTGGCGCGAAACTCGGCAAAAAAACTTATGACGAACGGCGCTCAGGTATTAAGTAACTGTGATATTGGGTAAATGAAAAAGTTAATGTTGAAGTTGAAATTTGATCGGTTCAACATTGCTAGTTAAAATTTTACAATCATTTTTATACCCTATTTCTAGTTATTTAGCAGTAAAAATACTGACTGAGCGCTGCATTTTATCTATTTATTTTGTAAACAAATTTTATTTTTAACTATTTGTAATTAGGCCAATAGGCAACAATAAAGTTAGCCTATTCATAGAAAATTTTACTCAATTAATTAATCAGGAACTTTCAGATGATTATAGTAATGAAAAGTGGTTCCCCAGAGGCGGAAATAAACCGCATTGATGAGGAACTTAGTAGCTGGGGGCTAACTCCAGAAAAAATTGTTGGTCAACACAAAGTGGTTATTGGTCTAGTAGGTGAAACCGCCAGCTTAGATCCGCTACAAATTCAGGAACTTAGCCCCTGGATTGAGCAGGTGTTACGGGTAGAGCAGCCTTACAAACGAGCTAGCCGTCAGTACCGCCACGGCGAAGCGTCAGATGTCGTGGTTGATACTCCTGATGGAGCGGTAGTATTTGGCGAACATCAGCCTTTGGTAGTCGTTGCTGGCCCCTGCTCCGTAGAAAATGAAGAAATGATTGTAGAGACAGCGCGGCGCGTCAAGGCTGCTGGAGCCGCATTTTTGCGCGGAGGGGCATACAAACCCCGGACTTCACCTTATGCTTTCCAAGGACACGGCGAGAGTGCTTTGGATTTGTTAGCGAAGGCGCGGGAAGTTAGCGGACTAGGTATTATTACAGAAGTGATGGATGCGGTAGACCTGGAGAAAATTGCCGAAGTTGCTGACGTGATTCAGGTGGGGGCAAGAAATATGCAAAATTTCTCCTTGCTCAAAAAAGTGGGAGCGCAGCCGAAACCAGTTCTGCTGAAGCGCGGAATGGCAGCGACTATTGAAGATTGGTTGATGGCAGCCGAGTATATTTTGGCATCTGGCAATCCCAATGTAATTTTGTGTGAAAGGGGAATACGCACCTTTGACCGTCAATATACGCGAAATACACTGGATTTATCGGTAGTGCCAGTGTTGCGAAAGCTGACTCACCTACCAATTATGATTGATCCCAGCCACGGCGTAGGTTGGTCTGAATTTGTGCCTTCAATGGCAATGGCTGCGATCGCAGCTGGCACAGATTCCCTGATGATAGAAGTTCACCCTAATCCTGCCAAAGCTTTATCCGACGGGCCCCAATCTCTGACACCAGACCGTTTCGATAACTTGATGCAAGAATTGTCAGTAATTGGTAAGGCAGTGGGACGCTGGAAGCAACCAGCAGTGGCTCTAGCTTAAAATTCAGTTGCAACTTATTGCTAGGCATAAATAAATTAAAGTTTGTAGTGAGTTAGCGCGGTCTTGGGGTTTCCCCCATAAGCGACTAACGAACCCGAAGGGTCAGGACATGAGTTTTGATAAATCTGAAGAAGCGATAAATCGCTCACTACAAACTAAGATTTTCTTATATGTTTAATTATGCCTAACTATCTAAAAAAAGGACGGGTAAAATACCCATCCCAGAAAATTCGCTTTTATTCATATTGATAGAAAACGATCGCAAAACTTTTATTGCACTTGCGTGGGGAAAGCACCAGGTTGCACGGCTATGTTAAGATTCTGCCCATTGCGACGTAATTCCATACGTAAATCGCTCCCGACTTGGCTATTTTCTACTGCCCTTTGGACACTGCTGGCATCTGTGACTGCTTGACCTCCAAGGGTTTGAATCACATCACCAGCACGTATCCCTGCTTTAGCAGCTGGTGAATTTGGTACAACTTTTACAACCAATACACCTTTATCTTCATTCACACTCAAACCGCTGTTAGGATCTGAGTTGATATTTTGTTTTAGCTGAGGTGTTAACCCCACCATCTGAATTCCCAAGTAAGGATGTTGTACTTTACCTGTAGCTATTAGTTGACTGGAAATGTGTTGTGCTGTGTTGATAGGAATAGCAAAGCCTAATCCTTGTGCCCCTTGAATAATGGCAGTATTCATGGCAATTACCTGGCCGCGAGAATTTAGCAAAGGCCCGCCGGAGTTACCGGGATTAATTGCAGCGTCGGTTTGAATATACTCTACTCGCTTATCGGGAGCGCCGATGAGATTGCTACTACGTCCGGTGGCACTAATGATTCCGGTAGTTACTGTATTATCTAACCCAAGGGGATTGCCGATCGCGATCGCCCATTCTCCGGGTTGTAGTTGATCTGAGTTACCCAAGGCTACTAACGGAAGATTATCTGCCTGAATCTTCACAACAGCAACATCGGTCAACTCGTCTTTTCCTAACACTTTTCCTTTAAAGCTACGCCCATCCTTGAGTGTTACTGTTACGGTATCAGCACCATCAACTACGTGAGCGTTGGTAAGAATACGACCATCGGCACTAATAATAAAACCTGAACCTGTACCCCGTTCTACGCGATCCTGTTGTTGCGGTATTTGAGAACCAAAAAAGCGTTGGAAGAGTGGATCGTTAAATTCATCTGGTAACTGGGTTTTTACGGTTCGGGAAGAGTCAATTCGCACTACAGCAGGCCCTACCTTTTGCACCACCTGGGTAACAAAGTTAGGATCTGTGCCTGCTGGTATTGGAGGAGCAGCATTTACTCGACTTACTGCCAAATTAGATGCATTTTCAGACACCTGCTGAGAGTGTCCAGCTATATAACCGCCTGCCAATGTCATCCCCGATCCCAGCAGCACCAGCGATAGAGAGGCGGCAGCTTTTCGCCAGGGTTTATAATATTTGGCATCAGCAGTGTTATGTAAAATGCTATTTGATGGGTGTTCTCTGTCGCGAGATTCGTTTTGCATTGCTGTCTGGAAGGATATTTAGATGTATTACTAATGTAGATATGATTTATGACAGTTTTGTTGCAAAGGTATTGCGTTGTTGTGAAAGCTTTGGTATTTTATTGAACCGTATTGGAATATAGTCATTCGTAGAGACCTACATCGCTGCGTACTCTTTACCAATCTCAGTGCTGAGTGCTATTAGCGGAAGCGGGGCGTTTAGCGCGTGCTGAGTAAATTAATGTGAGACAAGCCCTTTTTTGACCTCTCCCCCAACCCCCTCTCCGACGCGGAGAGGGGAGCCAAAACCCTAATTTTTCGTTGTTGCTCCTCCCTTTCCCCGTGGGAGAGGGAGGTTGTCTGGGAGAGGTTCATCGAACTCACGTTAAATGAAGAATTACTCAGTATTTATGTACTTGGGTTTGAGCAAGACCCCTTGTGGGCGGTCTTTAAATTCAGAACTCAGCACTCAAAACTCAGCACTCTTGATCATGCCTGAAGGAATGAAAATGGCACAGGGGAAAATTTTACTTAAATCTGACACTTTATGGACAAGTGTTAAAGAACGAACTGAATATGCTTTGCAATGCGGGGCACTACTCTCGATTCCAACAGAATTTGAATTTGTTGAACAGGATGGCGTGCGCTTTTTGGTACGGATTTTGTCTAACCTGAATCGCAAAAAAGCAGCGAAGGATAAACAGAAAAAACAATCTGTTACTTCTGGTGTAGAGTTTAATCCTTTTTTGCCCTACGAAGAGGATTTATTTGTGGCGGATATCTCCGATACCCATGTATGTATTTTAAATAAATTCAATGTTGTAGATTATCATCTGCTAATCATCACCCGTGGTTTCGAGGAACAAGAAAGCTTACTCACCCTGGAAGATTTTACGGCTATGTGGGCGTGTTTGGCTGATTTCGATGGTTTAGCATTTTACAACAGTAGCAAAACCGCAGGTGCTAGTCAGAGACACAAGCACTTACAATTAGTACCTCTACCACTTGCCCCTTCAGGGTTGCAAATACCGATTGAAACTTTACTAACATCAGCACAATTTCAATCGAACCCACCTTCAGCAAAACTTCCTTTTGTACACGCTTTCGCACCATTAAATTCTAATTGGGTGCGATCGCCATTTGCAGGAGGGCAAGCAACGTTGGAAGTTTATCACACTTTGCGTCACGCTGTCGGTTTAGATGACAAGCAATCTGGTGCTTACAATCTGTTAGCGACACGAGAATGGATGTTAATCGTACCGCGATCGCAAGAGCATTTCCAATCTATCTCTGTGAATTCATTAGGATTCGCTGGTGCGCTGCTGGTGCGAAACGCAGCAGAAATGGAGATTCTCAAAACCCAAGGGCCGATGACTATCCTCAAAAATGTTGCTGTATCCTAATACTTACGCACACTCTACGAATTCTTCTCTACAAGATAATTATCCTTAGTGGGAGTTTGACCAATTTGCAGCACACAAACTGCGGCAATCAGACAGAGAACGCCTGATAAAATAAACGCTTGTAAATAACTACCCGTCCAAGTTCTCAAGACTCCGGCTCCGAATGCAGCTGTCGCTGCACCAAGCTGATGTCCTGCGACAATCCAACCGAACATCACGCCGACATTTTCTTTACCGAAGGCGTTGGCAACAAGACGGACTGTTGGTGGTACGGTGGCAATCCAATCAAGTCCATAGAAGACGGCAAAAATGGAAAGTCCATAGAAGGAAAAGTTGAAACTGAAGGGCAAGAAAATCAAAGATAAACCCCGCAGTCCGTAGTACCAGCACAATAAGTAGCGATTGTTCCAACGGTCAGATAGCCAACCGGACATGGTAGTTCCAAAAAAATCGAATAGTCCCATAATTGCCAAAAGCCCAGCAGCCTTGACTTCAGGGATACCGTGGTCAATACAAGCAGGAATTAGATGAGTTCCAATTAACCCATTTGTACTTGCGCCACAGATAAAAAAGCTACTGAATAACAGCCAGAAGTCTCGATTACGCATTCCCAGCCAAAGGGCGTTAAGGGTGGAGGCAATAGAATTTGCTCTAGGCTGTAACACTTGCACAATTTCGCTGTTGTCGCCAAAGGCTCGCAAACCGACATCCGCCGGACGATCGCGCATAAAGACTGCGATCGCTGGAATAATTAGAAGTGCTGCACCAGTCAGAGCCAGAGCCGCAGTTCGCCACCCAAAGCGATCGGCTACTGAGGCCAACATCGGCAGAAACACTAGTTGTCCCGTGGCTGTACTGGCGGTTAAGATCCCCAGAACTAAACCCCGCTTTTCCAAAAACCAGCGATTGACGACAATAGCACCCAAAACTAGGGCAATAACTCCGCTACCAGAACCGACAACTACACCCCACAGCAAAACTAGTTGCCAAGAAGCTGACATCAAAGTGGTTAAACCGACACCAAGCGCGATGACAGCAAGTGAGAATACCATCATCCGGCGAATGCCGATTCGCTCCATAACTGTGGCAGCAAAAGGGCCAATTAATCCGTAGAGTACTAAGTTAATGGAGATTGCCAAAGATATAGTCGCTCTACTCCAGCCAAACTCTTGTTCAAGAGGCACTATAAAAACCCCAGGAGCAGAGCGGATTCCGGCTGCCACCAGCAAGGCTAGGAATGTTAAACCCGCGACGATCCAAGCATAGTGGAACGAACGACGCGCTAGGAAGGAGGGTAAGGACATGGTTTGGAGGGGGGAGTGGGGAGCAGGGGGCAGAGGAGCAGGGGAGCAGGGGAGCAGAGGAGCAGGGGAGGCAGGGGGAGCAGGTTCAAAAACTCGTTGGCGAGTATCAAAGACTCGTCGGCGAGTATAAAAGACTCATTCACGAGTATCAAAGACTCGTCGGCGAGTATAAAAGACTCATTCACGAGTATCAAAGACTTGTAGGCGAGTATAAAAGACTCATTCACGAGTATAAAAGACTCGTCGGCGAGTATAAAAGACTCGTCGGCGAGTATAAAAGACTCATTCATGAGTATCAAACACTCGTCGGCGAGTATCAAAGACTCATTCATGAGTATCAAAGACTCATTCTCTATTCCCCATTTCCCATTGCCAATTTAGAGAGAACTACCCTGCATAAGGGTTGCCAATTCTGTCTACAGACACGTTAGAAGAGAATGGCAAACGACCTGGATTTAAGCGTGGTTCGGCTGCATAACCCACAGGAACTAAAACAGCGATCGCTAAATCTGGATTATCTCCTGCACCAATCACTTGTTTTACTCGATCCTCAATCCAACCGTTCATAAAACAAGTGGACAATCCTAGACTTTCTGCCGCTAGCACCAAATGGGTAGCGGCAATGATCGCATCTTTGATCGCATATTCGCGTCGCTTCTCGCCTAGCGTTGCTTGAAATTGCGGAATGGCGGTTTTAAAGTAGTTTACTGTGCCTTCATTCCATGCCCCAGTTTCCAGTCCTTGCTCTATAATTGGGGCCAAGTTTTTTTCGCCTGCGTTAGGATCGGCGGCAAAAACGAAGGTTACAGGTGCTTGAACAATTTGCTGTTGATTAAAAGATGCTGCTGACAGTGCTGCCTTTTGCGCTTCATCTTGCACAAGAATAATTTGCCAGTCCTGGAGATTATAGCTGCTGGGTGCTGCTACGGTTAACTCTACCAGTTGCTTGAGCAGTTCTGGGGCGATGGGGTCTGTTTTAAAAGTTTTGATAGAACGACGTTGAGCGATCGCACTGGGTACATCTAAAGGTTGGGTTTGGATGATGGAACTCATGATATTCTCCTGATAGTTGGATTATAAGAGGGTTTCAGATTTTATATCTCAAGTGATTAAAAGCTCTAAAGAGCAGGACAATCCAAATATGTTCCTCTCTAATTGGCAATGTTAACTGGGTTAGAGATATGCTCGTGGATAATGCGCCATTGTCCCTCTCGCTTTTCCCATACAAGTGTCGCATGAGCCGTAATTCCAACCGCCTCATTCCCTATGGTGGTTGCTGTACTGTGGAAGATCAAAGCAGAGACGGTAATGTTATCACCTGGAAATATCTGAATATCCCCAACTGATTTAACTTGCCACTGGGTTATTGCTGTCATGAACGGCTTCCATATTTCCTCGTAGGATTGCCATCCTTGAATTCGAGTAGTCTGGGGTGAGAGGGTATCGAAGGCAAGGAATTGTTCATCTTGCCAGTAGAGATTGTCTAAAAGAGAAAAATCAAAGGATTTGTTGCCTGGACTAAACGCAGCTAGCCAATCGTTAACGCGTTCTTTGATTTTTGCTGCATCTAAAGTATCTTTCATAGTTCACAACCAATTTTTACAATCATTTTACTGATGTTGTATCTGGGAAAAATCTAAAAATCCTCAGTTTGATTTGATACTTTAGAGTGCAGAAAGTGGGTTTTGATTATTTAGATGAGAAGAATTATACCAATTCTCTAAAATCTGGCAACAGATTCAAACCCCGAAACCCTGACCCTACCTGACTTTCTTAATTACGAATTACGAATTACGAATTACGAATTGGAATTAGGCATTGACCATCTGCTCGTTAGCAGGCGACCAAAATGGATAGTCTGTATATCCTTCTTCACCGCCGCCATAAAAGCTTGCTTGATTTGGTTCATTTAGTGGTGCATTCAAAGCCAAGCGTCGGGGTAAATCGGGATTTGATATAAATAATGTGCCAAAGGCAACTAAATCTGCTGCTTTATTTGCCAGTACTGCATCGCCTTTTTCACGGGTATAACCACCATTGACGATCAGTGTACCTGTAAAGCGATCGCGTATATGGCTAGTGGGTACAGTTATCCCGCCATGTCTAATATCTGCTTCTGTTGCCTCATAAATATGCAGATATGCCAAATTAAACTGGTTCAAGGCTTGAGCCGCATAACCAAATGTCTCCAGGGGATTGGAATCACCTATATCGTTAAAAGTCCCACTGGGAGAGAGACGTACCCCTACTCGGTTGGAATCCCACACACTAGTTACCGCCTCTGTCACTTCTAACAGAAATCGGGCGCGATTCTCAATCGAACCCCCATATTTATCTGTGCGTTGATTGGTGCGATCGCGCAAAAACTGATCTATTAAATAACCATTAGCTGCGTGAATTTCCACGCCATCAAACCCAGCCGCTAGGGCATTTGTGGCTCCTTGACGGTACTGTTCGACTATCTGCGGTATTTCCGAAGTTTCTAAAGCACGGGGAGTAACAAAGGGTTTTGGCCCCTCATAAGTTGAGGCATCACCTTTAGGAGCAATAGTAGAAGGTGCCACAGGTAAAACTCCATTCGGTTGTAAATCAGGGTGAGAAATCCTGCCTACGTGCCATAGTTGCAGAAAAATTCTGCCGCCGTGCTGATGTACGGCATCGGTTACTAACTTCCATCCCTCCACCTGTTCTGGTGAATGAATTCCTGGTGTCGCGGGATAGCCTTGTCCTTCAGGAGTTACCTGTGTTGCTTCAGAAATAATCAGTCCGGCGGAAGCACGTTGGACGTAGTAAGTAGCATTCAGTTGGTGTGGTACGTTTCCCTCACCTGCGCGGTTTCGGGTTAAGGGTGCCATCACTATCCGGTTAGGTAGTTCCAGATTTCCTAATTGGTAAGGAGAGAATAAGTCGATCTCAGTAGTCATTGGTTATATCTCCAAATTATTTTAGTCATTGGACATTGGGCATTGGGCATTGGTAACTCTTCCCCATTCCCCAGTCCCCAGTCCCCAGTCCCCATTCCCCAGTCCCCAGTCCCCAGTCCCTAATCCCACACACTAAACAATCGATCGAATAACGCCACCATCTACCCGCAAAGCTGCACCATTAGTTGCCGATGCTACGGGACTAGAAAGGTAAACTACGATCGCTGCTACTTCTTCATTTGTTGCAAAGCGTTTGATTAAGGAACTTGGACGCACATTTTGAAAAAACTCCGCCTCAACGTCAGCGCGAGTAATACCGCGTTCCTGTGCCAGGTTGGTGATAAAATCTTCAACTCCTTCGGAACGAGTTGGCCCTGGGAGGACAGAGTTTACTGTAACTCCAGTCCCCACAGTCATTTCTGCTAGACCTCTGGCAATAGCTAGCTGTGCTGTCTTAGTTGTGCCGTAGTGAATCATTTCCACTGGGATCTGAATAGCAGATTCGCTGGAGATAAAAATTATCCGCCCCCAGTTTTGCTCTAGCTGCTTTTGCAGATATTGCCGACTCAAACGAACTCCACTGAGAACGTTAACCTCAAATATTTTTAACCAGTCTTCATCAGTAATATCAAAGAAGGTTTTTGGCTCATAAATACCCACATTGTTTATGAGTATATCAACGTGAGGAACCTCTTGAATGAGTTTCTCTATCCCTGATGCAGTGGCTGTGTCAGCAACAACACCAGAAACTTTTGCGTCGGGTGTAGAATGCTTAATTTTAGCGATCGCTTGAGCTACTCGTTCTTCAGAACGACCGTTGACAATTACTGATGCACCCTCTTGAGCTAGCCCAAGAGCGATGGCCAAACCAATACCTGCGGTTGAGCCACTGACCAGTGCGGATTTACCATGCAATTTCAAGTCCATTTCGCTCTTTCCCCGTTATTTGAAACAAAATGATCTGGGATTGGGGACTGGGGAGAATGCGAGGGGGACAAGCACAAAGGTCTAAGCGTCGGAAGTCGGCGCTCAGAACTTTAGAAGAACAAGGAAGGGGGACAAAGAATATTCAACAAGTCTCTCCCCAATCCCCAGTCCCCAGTCCCCAGTCCCTAATCCCCTTAACTTAAATTAAAGATGCTGTGCTAAGGTCTTATTCAAGGTAGTTTTTGGAACCGCCCCGACGACAGTATCAACCTGGCGACCTCCTTTAAAAACCATCAATGTCGGAATGCTGCGAATTCCATAGTGGCTAGCGACAGTAGGATTTTGATCTGTGTTCAACTTCACAAATTTCACCTGTCCTTCGTATTCAACAGCAACTTCATCGACAACTGGGCCCACCATCCGGCAAGGGCCGCACCACGGTGCCCAAAAGTCTACTAATACCGGAATTTCACTTTCCAAGACTTCTTGCTTGAATGTGGCTTCTGTGACGTTTGTAATGGATGACATAAATTGCCTTCCTACTTAATTCTATAATTCGATAATATCGAATAATAAAAATATATGCCACCTGATGAGATAATGCAACTATGAGATTCCTTTATCATCCAGATAGAAAAAATATTTCTTTACCGGGCGTGTTGTATGCATTGGGCGATCCGGTGCGGCTAGAGATTGTGCGGCTGTTGGCGACTGAGGGGGAACAATGCTGTGCGAAGTTTGATTTTGCGATCGCCAAATCAACTATGTCCAACCACTTCAAGATTTTGCGGGAGTCGGGGATAGTCTTGACACGCAAAGAAGGGACACACCATATTAACATCCTGCGGCGTGAAGATTTAGAGGTGCTGTTTCCAGGGTTATTGGATGTGGTATTGAAAGCTGCTCAACCATTACCTGTTGAATCTGCCAGTACTAAACAAACAGTTTCAAGGATTTAGGGGTATTGGGCATGGGGCATGGGGCATGGGGCATGGGGTATGGGGTATGGGGTATGGGGCAATCGCTCTTTTCAAAGGGCGCATAACCTGATATGCTTTTTCAGCTTTTTCAATTGATACTTGAGGTATTGGCGATCGCAGCCTGAGAACTGCTAGATCGACAGTATGTCCGAATCTAAGGATTCAAGAACTGTGAGAATTTTATATATTATGTTCAAATCTGGAGGTCATAAATAAACTTGCAACCAGGATTTATAGCGTCTGGCGAGTTCCTGAAGAAAATTGAGTTCTTCACCCTCAAGATTATTAAATAGGTTGCGATATTGCCAACCACGCTCGTAGCGACTCAGCATTTCTTCTGGAGTAAACCGATATACATCAGCAGTTTGCCAACAAATTGATTCCAAAAAAGGCAGCTTTTTAGGGACAATAACAAGATTATCTGTTTGTGTTGCGGTTGTCATAATTCTTTTAATCAACCACTTTTGGCTTACTTTAATTTTAGCTTTCACGCCTTATATCACGCCACGGTATTTGAGAAGGACAAATCAATGACGAAATATAAAGCGGGCGATCTAAAAAAATCTATCTGCCGCTAAGTATTGGGGTGTGATGCCCTAATTGAGGCAATAGCATCTGATGCAGAGGTAGGTTTGAAAGCTATAATTAGGATACAACACATATTCTTAAAAGTGCAAAATCGCAACAAAAGCACCAATGGCAGAATTCACTATTCAAATTCCCGATGAATTAGCTCAACGTTTAGAACCTCTGCAAAATCGCTTACCCGAATTGCTTTGGCGATTACTAGACGTTGTTAATCTACCAACAAATATTCAGCCAACAGTTAGTCCTGAGACTACAAATATTCCAGCAGTTTATCAAGAAGTTATTGATTTTTTGATTAAGGGGCCAAAACCAGAAGAAATTATTAATTTTAAAGTTTCATTTCAATCTCAAACACGCCTACAAGAATTATTGGAAAAAAATCGCTCTGCAACACTCAGTCAAATGGAATTAGCAGAATTAGATGTTTACGAGCAGCTAGAGCAGATGATGATTTTATTAAAAGCACGAGCTTATTCTGCAATGAGCTAACATGACTTCTAATTCGATTTCTGTGGAACTCCGTAGGTTAGTTATTCACAGAGCTTCAGCACGCTGCGAATATTGCCGAATCCATCAAAACTTTTCTATTTATACCCATGAAGTAGACCATATTATTGCCGTCAAACATGGGGGTGAAACTACTGCTGACAATTTGGCACTTTCATGTTTATCCTGTAACCGTCATAAAGGCTCTGATTTCGCTACCATAGACCAACTTACTCAAGAAATTGTCCCATTGTTTAATCCGCGTCGCCTGGTTTGGGATGAACATTTTTATCTTGAAAATGCCAGGATAGAAGGAAAAACTCAGATTGGTCAAGGAACTGCAAGGTTACTTCAATTTAATGTTCCCAATCGGGTGCTTTCTCGACAAGTTTTGATAAGTCAAGGACAGTACCCGTAGATATAAGATCAAGTCCAATTTTGCTCTCAGAGTAATAGGGAATTGAGTAAACTTAAGAAATGTTAATGTTACTGAAATTGAAATATAGTTCATTCCAGAATTTATTGCGGAGGTCTATAGATGAGGATAACTGCTCAGGAGTTGCTCCAGCGATATGCTGCTGGGGAGAGAGATTTTAGTGGGGTTGACTTGGAAGGAGCTAACTTGGTTAGAGCTAATTTGAGTGAAGCCAAGTTGAGGGGAGCTAATTTGGCTAGAGCTAGTTTGAGAGAAGCTAATTTGGCATATATTTTTCTGGAGGATGCCAACTTGGAAGGGGCTGACTTGATCGGTGCCAATCTTGAGGATGCTAGGTTGATGCGTGCCAATTTGAGTTACACCAATTTGCGAGGTGTCGATTTGAGAGGGGCAATTTTGTCTAATGCCAATTTGACCAGCGGTAACCTGAGATGTGCTAATTTGGCTTGCTCTTCCTTGGATGGCGCTAACTTGACCAATGCTAATTTTACGGGGGCTGTTTTGGACAGTGCTACTTTGACTGATGTTGAGTTCGCTGGGATTAATTTGGATTGGACTATCCTGACCAATACTGATTTCCGGGGAGCCAAGAAACTGGGTATTCCACCCTTGGAACAAACTGGAATGCTCTTTCCCAGTAGCAGAGGCGCTCTCTTCTTGGAAACCTCGTTTCCAGATGGTGAGATCATCCAAGGTCTATACTACAGAAATCCCTGAATCTAGCAGATGATCAGTCATTGAAGTTTCAGCCAGTAAAGATGATTTAAGAGGTGAATCAATTGGCTTGTTTTTATTATCAACACGTAAAGCTATCTTATTTTGAATAAGGTCTTTTGCTTCTTGATTCAAATTTTTAAATCTAATTTTATCCCAGCTATAAATTATCTGGGCTGTGATAAACTCTTCCTTTCCAAGCGCCGCCGCGCCCTTGCCAATGACGGAGTGCTGAGTCTAGAGTCATTAAAGTATAAAGAAAAGCGATCGCAGGTAAACTAAAAGCGAACCAGACAGAACATTTATAAAAGCGGATCGTCGGGTAGTAAGCAAAAGTCATTAATAGCCATCCTAATATACCTGTAAGTGCGATCGCCCAATTACTCGAAACTGCACCCAGAATCACACATACAGGTGGAGCTAAATAAATTAGAGGCATTCCCACCAAAGTTCCCAATAATATTAATGGTGAATAATTCAGTTGGGTATAGGCAGTACGAGCAACCATATCCCAAATCGTCGCTAGCGAGTCATAAGGGCGCAAGCTTCGAGTCAAGCCACTCAATCCCAGCCAGATACGACCTTGACTGGGCATTGAGTTAATCTTCCTGTCCCCTTGTCCCCCACTCTTCTTAACAGCTTTAGCCAGGGCGCAATCGTCAATTAAAGCTTGACGAATCACTTGAATTCCCCCGATTCGCTCTAAAGCTTCTCTACGAATCAAAATAGATCCCCCGGCGGCGGCTGCTGTGGGATTGTTGGGATTATTCACCCAGCGAAAAGGATAGAGTTTTTGGAAGAAAAAGACGAAAGCTGGAATCAAAAGTTTTTCCCAAAAGCTCTCACACCTGAGTCGCACCATTACCGAAACCAAGTCTAAATCTTCCTGCACAGCTTTCTTCACGAGTCGGCGGAGATTACCAGGATCGTGTTCGATATCTGCGTCAGTCAGCAAAAAATAGTCAGGTGCTAATAAACTCGCACTTTTTATACCTTGCTCAACTGCCCAAAGTTTACCCGACCAACCAGGAGGTAGTGAAGCGCCAGAAATAATATGCAATTGCTGAGGTTTCCCAACAGCGTGTGCAACTCCTTCGGCAAAGTTTGCTGTCCGGTCTGTGCTGCGATCGTCTACCAAAAACACGTTGAAAGAACCAGGATAATCTTGGAGTAGGAGCGATCGCAAACTAGTTGGTATTAACTCAGCTTCGTTACGCGCTGGAACGACCGCACAAACCACAGGTAACGATTCTAGCTGAGTTTCTGTAAACTCTAATTGCTGGTCTGTTTGCCAAAACTGTCCCCAAAAACCCAGTAATACTAACCAAATTGTCAACGATAAGAGCATCAATCCTAATACAATTACATCCATGACCTATTGCAAATTATCAGTGACTCAGACAGAATACTATGTCTATTGATAGAGGAAAAAAAATTTTTTTGCTGTAATACCGCGTTCATATCTAGTGTTGGGTGTTGAGGTTAAATAGTTTTTCATGCAAACACAAGACAGGGTAAAAGTCAATAAAGTTGCAGATGCGATCGCAGCTAGCCAAGAATATCTGCTTTCAATTCAAAATCCGACAGGTTACTGGTGGGCAGAGTTGGAGTCTAATGTCACCATCACTGCTGAAGTCGTCCTCCTGCATAAAATTTGGGGAACAGACCAAACCAGACCTTTACACAAAGTTGAAACATATTTGCGTCAACAGCAACGAGAGCATGGCGGCTGGGAACTTTACTATGGTGATGGCGGAGAACTTAGCACTTCGGTTGAAGCCTACATGGCTCTAAGATTGCTAGGTGTACCAGCAACCGATCCGGCGATGATTCGGGCGCAAGCTTTTATTCTTCAACGGGGTGGGATCGGCAAAACTCGGATTTTTACCAAGTTGCACCTAGCCTTGATTGGCTGCTACAACTGGCGCGGCATTCCCTCGCTACCACCTTGGATAATGCTGTTGCCGAAAGCTTTCCCTGTCAATATCTACGAGATGTCTAGCTGGGCACGTTCTAGTACAGTACCATTACTGATTGTATGCGATCGCAAACCTGTTTTTCTTACCGACTCAGCTATCAACCTAGATGAGCTATACGCTGAAGGTATCGATCGAGTCCGGTGGGAATTACCTGAAAGTGGCGATTGGACGGATTTATTCCTCACTCTCGATCGAGGGTTCAAGTTGGCAGAAAGCCTGAATTTAGTACCCTTTCGTGAAGAAGGCATCAAAGCCGCCGAAAAGTGGATTTTAGAACGCCAAGAAGCTACAGGCGACTGGGGCGGGATTATTCCGGCGATGTTGAATTCCATGCTGGCTTTGCGGTGTCTGAATTATGACCGAAGCGATCCCATTGTGGAACGAGGTTTGCAAGCAATTGATAACTTTGTCATTGAAACAGAGAATAGCTATCGGATACAACCATGTGTTTCACCAGTGTGGGATACAGCTTGGGCGATGCGTGCTTTGATAGAATCTGGCTTTGCACCAGATCATCCTGTCGTGGTAAAAGCTGGCGAATGGTTGTTGCAAAAACAAATTTTAGATTACGGAGATTGGGCTGTAAAAAATCGCCAAGGAAAACCAGGGGCTTGGGCTTTTGAGTTTGACAATCGCTTTTATCCCGATGTAGACGATTCGGCGGTGGTGGTGATGGCACTACATTTGGTAAAACTCCCAAATGAAAAAATCAAGCAAGCTGCGATCGCTCGTGCCTTAAACTGGATTGCATCTATGCAATGTAAACCAGGCGGGTGGGCTGCTTTTGATTTGGATAACGATCAAGATTGGCTTAACTCCATTCCTTATGGTGATTTGAAAGCCATGATCGATCCAAACACCGCAGATGTTACCGCTAGGGTACTAGAAATGCTGGGTGCTTGTGATTTGTCAATTGATAGTGATAATTTGGAGCGATCGCTTACTTATCTTTTGCGCGAACAAGAAACCGAAGGCTGTTGGTTTGGGCGTTGGGGTGTAAATTATATCTACGGCACCAGTGGCGTTTTGTCAGCCTTAGCGTTAATCGATCCTCAAAGACACAAACTCAGTATAGAACGGGGAGCAGCTTGGTTAGTTGGATGTCAAAACCCAGATGGTGGTTGGGGCGAGACTTGCCGTAGTTACAACGATCCCAGTCTCAAAGGCAAAGGAAACAGTACTGCATCTCAAACGGCTTGGGCTTTAATTGGTCTTTTGGCAGCAGGTGAAGCAACAGGTAAATTAGCTCTTGGTGCGATCGAGCGGGGAATTGGCTATTTGGTGGCAACTCAAAAGCCAGATGGTACTTGGTTTGAGGCAGACTTTACAGGTACTGGTTTCCCTTGCCATTTTTATCTCAAGTATCATCTGTATCAACAATACTTTCCTTTAATCGCACTAGGTCGCTATCAAGCAGCGATTGCGATCAAAGAAGGTTAACATTCGTTTTTAGTAAGGTAGCACGCCTATGCTACCTTAGAGGATGTCTGAGAAGTATTAAATATTTCGTCCGATCCCCCCTAGCCCCCCTTGAAAAGTGGGGAAAACTTCTAAAAGTCCCCCTTTTTAAGGGGGATTTAGGGGGATCTACAAGTCTCGAATACAACACTAAAAAGTTTTCAGACATCCTCTTAGCGTGTATTCCATTAATACGAAAACCAGCTATTACATCAATACTTTTCGGATAAACCCAACAATCTCTTTTTTGGTCTGGGGGTAAGGCTAATGGGTTTGCGGATAAAGGTAAATTCAAACCTTTTCCCTTTCCCCCTTAACCCAAAAGTATTGGTTATTACATAAGCGATCCATCAACTATATTTACTCAAGTAAAGAAAGTTTATTCTCTTAATATTTAACTATAGGACTCATATTTGATTTCTGAAAAAACTCAGTACACCTTTATTCCTATCTTCCCAGTCCCCAGTCCCTAGTCCCCGATCTTTACAAGTAATCAGGAATCAAATAGGATTGCTATATAACGCCCCAAATCAACGTATTTCTATTCTCTGGCAATGACAATATCGTTAGATTTAATAACTGCATAAGCTTCTTTTCCTTCAGATAATTCTAACTCTTCTGCGGAAGCTCTGGTGATAATCGAAGTTAATTCTACTTTGTGAATAATCTCCAAAGTAACCTCACTATTAACTGCTCCATAAACAACTCGTTTAACCACACCTTTAAGAATATTGCGAGAGCTAACTTTTAGTGGTTTTTTTTGAATACTACTTTCTATGTTAGGCTTTTGAGTGTAATAGATATCTGCCTGTTGTTCCTGCTGAGTTGGTGGTGATATTGGTGCTAAGTTTTGCTGAGTGAGACTACGCACGAGTTCCCGCAGAATCTCAGTCTTAGTGCGTTGAGACTGTTCGCAGAACTCCTCTAGAATCTTCCGCTCATCCTCTGAGGTTTGAAATGTAACCCATCCTTGTTCTTTTCTTGGCATAATAATATTATTATCAATTTTGGTTATCTTGGTAAGATTCTACCAAGTATCAATTCGATACGTCGTTTTAGTAATAACATTTTTTTGTTGGTATTTTCGGCATTTCTACCGCAATTAATCAACTATTCTCATATAGTTAACTACATATATATTTATTTTTTTCTAGATGCGAAATATTTTGTTACTTGAGATTGTCTAAATCATCACCAAAATGATACCATCTTAGTTGGTATAACATTGGTCTATGGTATTTGTTGGGATAGCTACGCTTACGCAAGGATAATCTAAGAGAACTCCAAGAAATAAATTATCCAATATTGTGGGGTGGGCGTCTCGCCCGCCCAGTCCATAGGGCGGGCGAGACGCCCACCCCACAAGAGTTAATTGGATATTTTTTTATTTGTCAGTCCCTAACAGAAAATTCCACTGGCGACGCCGAATAGCGCGTCGCAGACATCGCGTGAGTGACGTAGGATTATTTAACGTGAGTTCACAGCCGGAGGATGAAACACCTAAAATCACGTTCTCAAGACCTGCGGAGTTTATTTGAGAACAATATCACCATTGAATACGTGGCAGAACCCCTAAAAGCTATGCCAGCTGATGCGGAGGCGAAAGAAGTGCTGCATTGGATGCAAGCACAAAATTTTGATGTTATCGGCGTGGAGACGGGAGATATTATTAGCGGTTATGTAGAACGCTCTAGTTTGATCCCAGGCAAAAAAGGTAAATGTAGCGACTATCAACGAGTGTTTCATCCCAAAGAACTAATTGCCATTTCCACCCCACTGATAAAGTTGCTACCCATTTTGCAACAAACTCCGCGATTGTTTGTCTTAGATTGCAATCAGGTAAGTGGTATTGTCACCTGTGGTGACTTGCAGAAAGCACCGGTGCGAATGTTACTATTTGGCTTAGTAACGCTGCTAGAAATGAATTTACTACGGCTGGTGCGGATTTACTATCCTCAAGATTCTTGGCAAAAAGTCCTTAAACCTGAGCGCTTAGAAGTTGCTCAACGACTATGGCGAGAAAGTCAGGAAAGAAACGAAGCCACCGATTTATTAGATTATCTACAATTCTGCGATAAGCGAGAGTTGATTTTAAATCAACCAGAACTTCTCCAGCAACTAGGACTAAAATCAAAACGGTTTGGCGAACGTTTCCTCAAGTCTGCTGAACAGTTGCGAAACCGATTAGCTCACGCCCAAAATTTAGTTAGTGGTTCCTCTTGGACAGAATTGATTTCTCTAGCAGAAGCGATGGAAAAGCTGTTAATTCATTGTGAGGAAGTTGAGTAAATTAGTTAGGTTTTTTTAAAATTATTGAACTAGCAAATCAAATCCGCTGCTGTCCAAAATACTCATGTAGAGACGCAATAAATCGTGTCTTGTTTGAATAAAGTTGAACTGAGAGGATGTTTGAAAAGTTCGTTGTCGTTATCAAAAGTTTTAGCTTCCTCTAAATTCCCTTTTTCAGGTGGGTTAGGACGGATATAAAAGTGCCTAAAGTCACAACAAAACACTTTTCAAACAACCTCTTAAATCCTTTAATTGAGTCAGAGACAATATTTCAATCTGCGATGTCTACGACGGTTTTTTTACGAGATGCACTTGCGTTCGCCTACACAATTTCGGAGGAACTGTTGCAAGCTTATTTTTCAGTGAAGTTATAACTTTTTTCGATTAACTCTGCGTTAGCAGGCACCACTCTTATCTGACACAACTTTTAAAGTTTTGAAGATTAGACTAATATCATAAACTATAGACCACTTACGTTGGTAGTCTAAGTCCATATGAACAATATCTTCAAAATCTTTAATACTGGAGCGGCCATGAGCCTGCCATTCACCAGTCATACCCGGCTTGACATTCAAACGTTCCCAGTGGTGCTTTGAGTAGTGTATCACTTCATTAGGAGTAGGAGGGCGGGTGCCTACTAGACTCATTTCCCCCAGCAGCACGTTCCAAAACTGAGGGAGTTCATCTAAGCTAGTGCGGCGGAGAAACCTTCCTACACAGGTAATGCGGGGGTCATTCTCATTTTTGAATATCCGATCGCTTTGAGCTTCATTCTTAACTAGATGCTTAAGTTGGTCAGCTCCAACTGACATCGAACGGAACTTCCAAATTCGGAAGTGACGCCCATTCAAACCACAGCGAATTTGACTGTAAAATATAGAACCTGGGCTATCTAACTTAATCGCGATCGCAATCGGAATTGCTAAGAATACTGTAATCGATAGCCCAATAACAGCACCCAAGATGTCAATCATTCGCTTGGCTTTACTGATGACAGAGGGATGAACTGGAACTTTAACTTTAGGAAGAGTATGGGTATCATCTAGAACTTGCATATCAAAACGATGGGGAGTAAAAGTATTAGACATGGTAATTGCAGTTTCAGTAGTAAGTCGATCAACTCGATCGTCTGTACATTTACTTATTTCAGTACCCTGTAAAAGCGAGAATGAGATTTTCTAATTAGGTTAAGCAAGTAAATATGTCACCAGTCAATCTGTTCTTTAAGATATTTGCAATGACGGTAGCGATCGATGCTTCATATTTAAGCATTCAACATCATTACGACGGCATTTAGTTATCATAAATTTCAAACACTGAATCCATCTGAGTCAGTTCAAAAATCATCCGAACAAGTGCTTGCAAATTACCGAAAAATAGGCACTTGAACGTCTAGACAAAACCTCCTTAAGTAAAGCGATTAAGCTTGAACTATCCATAAAATTTACTTTGACTAGATCAATCACCCAGAGATGTTTGGGGTGAGGTACTAAGCTAGATAGCTGTTCCCTTAAGGTATTACCATGCTCAAAATCTAAGCATTGCTGAGTTTGAATCACGATCGGTTGCCTTTCTTGTGTCAGAGTCATAAGTTTTATAGATTTAATTAACTAAGAAGCTGACTTTCAAAAGCATGAAACTGTGTGGTTTACCACACATACTCGTTTCATTATATTTAACTGATAAGGTATTTAAGAGCCAGGATTATTTGTTATTTTATTTATCTGAAATTTCTGTTGCAAAATTAACCAAAAAAATGGTAATCCTTCTATTAAATATCTTTTCCATAATCTTTGAGGCTCCGATACCATTCTATATAACCATTCAAAACCCATATTACTTATATATTTTGGTGCCCTTTGTATATTACCTGCTTCAAAATCAATAGTGGCACCTATTGCTAAAAATATTTTGATATTTGGCAGTTGGTTTTTGTATTTATATATCCATTTTTCTTGTTTTGGTGCGCCTAGCCCAACGGCTAATACTGTGGCGTCTGAAGAATTAATCATCTCAACTATTTTTTTACATTCCGCTTCTTTTTTTTCAAATCCAAAAGGTGGTGAATATGAGTTGACAATTATATTTCTATGAACCTTGGCATTAATTTTCTCTTGAGCTTTAATAGCTACACCTTGTGCTGCACCTAATAAAAATATTTTAATTGTTTCATTTTGTTTGTGGAAGTTATAAAATGCTGGAAAAAAGTCAGAACCGGAAATTTTTTCTTGGATGGGCTGACCTAAGAAACGAGATGCATATATTAAAATTTGACTATCACATAGTTTGTAATCAGCAGTCTTATAAGCTTCAAGAAATTCACGATCGTTTTGCAATTTCATTATGTGATCTACATTGGGAGTAAATACAGTACCATATTTAAGATTTTCTAAAACTTCTGTTGTCAAGACATTGTTAATCTCAATATTTAAGAGATTAACCTTTTGTACTTGGTTGTTCTCCCATTCAAAGGATTTACCCTGATGTCTTAAAAGTTGTACTAGGAAAAAACTGAGTGTTTCAGATGAGAAAATACGGTCAAAGCGAATGTTAAAGAGACTATTTTTTTGTGCCATATAACTTTGAAGTTCGCTATCTACAATTGAGAAATAGTAAAATTTAGAACATTGCCGATGTTTTCTGCTTATGCGGGTATATTTAGAGTGTTACGTTTGGGTGATATCAAACCATATAAATGCTAAAAATATGAACAATGTCTGTTGCCAGACTTCAATTTTTATCTGTCAAAGCTTTTAATACAGTTGCATTGCTACGCATAAGCACCATAAAAGATTTGGTGTTGCTGAATTATGGGATGATTTCACTCAGTTTTGAACGGCCTTTCAATTGTTTCAACTGCCAATTTATACCGCATTCATGCAACGCCATAGATTTGATAGGACTTGAGACTTTGTTCGCGAGGTTGAGTCAAGACTTAGTGAACTCTACGTATACTTTCTTACGCAAATACCGATAGAAAATACTATCTGATGGCTACTTAAATTATTTTTTATACAGTATCCTAATGAGGAATAAAATTATCCAGCTAACTATCCGTTTGGCTGTGGCGTACAGATAGTATAAATTTCATAATAAGATAATTAGGCACGGAAAAACAAACGTATGTTTAGTTTTTTCAAACCTGTACAGTAACCAACTTATAAGCTATTCAGCGAATTTACATTTCTTTACATAGCTTACTTTTTTAACACTGATTGACTGACTACAGGACATAAAAAACCAAAAAAATCAGAGCTTTGACAACTACAGAAATAAGATAACAAACAATTATTGCCACCCAGAATTGATGTTGAACAGATGATATGTTGAGTGAAAATATTTCCATTAGCGAGTGAGAATTTCTGTTTCTCTCGTCATTTTTACAGCACTTTCGAGGTTTGTGAGGTACACTAATTAATAGAGTATCAAGAACTAC